>NZ_NOIW01000002.1:0-132776 GCF_002708645.1 Sphingobium sp. IP1 | reverse complement strand
CCATCAACCCACTCCCTATGATGGAGCGAACTGTCCTCTTCTATGATTTCCATCGTCAATACCGAATGCCACGTTCCCAAAACGTTCTCCGACTTGGCCAAAATCGCAGCTTGGGGCCGACTGGGCCTATAACGCCGGGCCGGGCCGGGTTAAGGGCGGGGCTGTTCCGCGGATCAGGGAAACGCAGGGTTACGTCGCGACTATCCTCGATAATTGGTCGCGGCTGCGTGGATATGGCGCGGTACAGCAACGGGCCCGTTTCGTGCCTGAGCCCAAAGGCCGCACTGTCGCGGTATCGTCATTCTGATCCCTTTGAATTTCGCGCCGTTCCAACCCTTCGTTTAGCGCTAGGGCATGAAAAGAGGGCGGAAGAAGTCGCATGCTCCCCCTGGGAGCACGTGGCGGCGTAGCCGACACTCCTGAGGGCGCGGTTTAGTGAGTGGGTTTTTTGAGTGAGCTGTTTATGCGGCTTTGGATCGTCAGATCGGTGCGTTGGCCGACTTAGGCCAACTCCTTTTTCCATTATATAAATATAATATCATTGCGGTTGAGAACCATAATGAACCTCGCGCTATGAAGCACATGAAAGGGCCACCTTTGCCCTCGCTGATGCTTGGCGTTCACGGTTTTCCTTATTGTCCATTGCAGCGCCAAGCTGGGCAAGGACGCCGCCGAGCACGCCGCCCACGGACATCTTTGCAAATTCCTTGCATGAAAGGGACGCAACCATCGCGCTGACCTGCTCGGCTTCATCCGAACGGCGCCAGTCATCGTCGGCGGGGGGTGGTGCAGAGCGCATCCAGCGAGGCGTATATCGATGCACACTCTTGGGCGTTAGAATGCGGTAGACGTTGGAAGTCTGCTTGAAACGAGGTCCAGGACCATCGGCTTCAACCCGTTTGAACCGGCGCTGCCGGATGATGAAGCCGATGACTTCCAGCACGGCGAGAGCGCGCCTGACAGTCGAACGGCCAAGACCCGTTGCCTCAACAAGATGGTCGTAACTGGGGTAAACCTTCCCGGCGCACAGGCGCGCCAGCTTGGTCAGCTCTTCGTAGATGCGCACAGCCGAGGCCGTCAGGGTCGTGAGCAGCCGTTCAGATGCAGTGAGGCTGCGTAGGCCCGCCTTGTACTCGCGCAACAGCTTCCTGCCGGCATCGAGTGCATACCTGGCCGTGGCCAGCATGCGATCAGGCTCACCCTTGCTCGGCACCTGAAAGAATGTTTCTTCGAAAGTGTTCGCCTCGAGGCTGCCCGCCCTTACAGGCGCGCCGGTGCGATGCTTCGCGCCGGAACGGGACTTCTTCGTATTCACAGGGACACCGGACAGCACACTTTGTGCCGTATCACCGACTGCATAGATCCCCATCGTCATCCTCCTTGATGGAGGCTGGACCAGGCAAAGAGGTTCCGTGGCGCAGAACGCGCATCCTTGCATCGGGGACCGGGGTCGGTTATGTCGGGTCTTGTATTGGTAGACCGTTAGCGGTTGGCGCCGCTGACATACCCGATCGAAATTCGATCGCTGAAAATGGGATGCCCGGCCTTAGCGCCGGGTTTTCCTTTATTTGGTCACAGCCAAAACTCCTGCTTCAGAAACAATTCACCACCGATGCGGCATTGCCTCGCTGTAGTGTAAGCATGCGATCGAGAGCTGATGCATGCGCGTAGGACAATTGAATCGGTTCTCATTGAATGGCTGCATCGCTGTCGAAGCCAAAGCGGTTTGACTCGTGCTTTGACACGGAAAACTCATTTTTCTTTCGTGCTTTGACACGGAAAAGTGTGCTTGCGATGATCGTAGGCAGAGTCCGCTTGCACCCGTTCCGCAGAACAATTCGTGTTTTGACACGGAAAACTACCTGATGGCGAGCGTAGGCCAAGTCCGGTCGCCCCGGTCCCAAAGAAGAGTTCGTGCTTTGACACGGAAAACCCTGCTGAGAGGGAGGATCTCGTCGACGGCTGCAGGGGGACGGACGATTCGTGCTTTGACACGGAAAACCTCTGATGGGGTTCTGTATTCGTGCCTCAAGCAGTAAGCAGAGATCAGGTATGACTTGTGCTGCAATACTCATGCATCAATCGAACAATGGAAGTGTCTGATTGTCCAATTGCGGGATTGGGATGGACGAGAACAACACGATCGTCTTTATCTTTGGTCGCCCACCACGAGCCGACGGTATTTTCTCTTCGGCTAGGCGAACCTCATATTCCGGCAGAGTCTGGTCTTCAGCTACGACGCGTAGTTGCCTTTTGAAGTGCTCAAGTCCCCGCTTATCAGTTGCGCATCCTACTCTTTCAGCAAGAGTTTCCATGTCAATTTCAAAGCCCGTTTCGTCAACGCAGTTGAATTTGGCTAACTCATACAATCGCCGTTCAATCGGGCCGAGTTTGAAAAATCCCAAATGGTAAGCGGCAATTCGCTTGTCCTGTAGGATGGCACGATATAGCCAATCGCATACCATCACTTCGATTTTCTTGACCCTGCGATCGCCGTTGCTTGCCTTGATGTACTTTATATCGGCCTTCAGCAGCCACGAGAACGCGCTGTCCGAACCTTCCCCGCCGGTTTCGATATTCGTGATGATCTGGGTGCCCTGAAGACGTGCCAGCGAGGCTTTGAGCATGTCATAGGAGCGCGCGGACGGGTTTGTGCTAGTCACGCGGAATAGATCATTCGCAGTGAAACTCATCACGCGGTCAACTTTTTCGCCGCGTTCCATGCGTTCCGCCATGAGGCTGGCAATATATAGAAGGATTTCCTTGTCGTATATCGTCGCAACCCCGGTTTTGCTGGGGTTTATCTCTATCCGAGCAGAGCCATTTTCAAAGACCATGGGGGTCATTTGAGGCCGTTTGGAGAGGGCGAAAAAGGGAAATTCCGCAACGGTCCGCTCGCCATGCACGTCCGCATAGAGCGGACTGTCGAGTTCGAAGAGGTCGCGTTGCTGGATTTCCATACCTATTGCCTTGAGCGGTTAGCGATCGAACCATGGTTCGCGCCTAGGGCGATGTCTATCTCGCTTTGTTCCGCACCTTAGTTTTCCGTGTCAAAGCACGAACATTTGTTGTGTGAGGACAACCAGGGATGGTCAGGGACACCTCACACGACATCATCACTCAGGATTCGTGCTTTGACACGGAAAACCCTCCAGCCTGTCGATGCTGCATCCATCGGCCTCGGTTGGTTAGAAGGTTTCCCGGTCTCTGAGACGGACTTCCTTGCGAACCGCGAAGTCTGCGTAGGCTGACTCGATCTCACTGATAATCAGGTCGATGATCCATTCGCCGTGCGAGGGGCGAATATCATCCCAATCCAGGCCGCCAAGCCGTTCGACCACCTCTTTCATATGGCCGTGGAGGCGATTGAGGACACCTGAGTAGAGTTTGATCTGGGATTCAACGCCTTCGTTGGCGTCGCCCGCCCCGCTATAAAGGTCGCTGACAAGTGCGGCTTCGAGTGGTGAGAGGTCCAGTGCAGCTGCTACTGCTCGGAACTCATGCACATACAAGGGCCGACGCTTGCTGGGTTCCGGGTGGAACACGTTATGGGTTCGGGTTTTTGATAAGCCGATTTTAAGTGCCAGATCGCGGTACTGTAGCCCGTCCTGCTTCATTCGGCACAAGACATAGTCAACGAAACCAAATGATTGGACCTGGCTTTCAGTGAGCTGGTCCGTCTCAAAACTTGGTGCCCCCATCGCCAATCCTCCGGTAATGCCTGCTAAGGGATACCGAAAGGACTGGCCGTTGCAAACCCCTCGCAAGAGCGAAGGCGCAATATCAGGGAAATAATTATATTCCGTCAGTTAATTGATTTTACTCCGGGCGCCCCGTGCTTGAGTAATTTGCGATATTCTCCGGCTTCTTCTGATGTAAGACCAATCTTTAATAGAACTTCTGTCCTGTTGGCCTCAACCATGAAGTCAAACATGATTACCGAAAGAGCGTCCGCAAATTCAATAGAACTTCCAATGACATCCTCAATGACCTTCGTTGACCTATTTATTTTTCCTGAACTTGATTCCAGAATTTCAACCTCAAGGGGAATCCCGCCCTTACTAGGGATCATTTGAAGATGCTTAATTATGTGCTGAGGCGCCCGCCGTTTCGTCACAGAATCAGCAAGTTCCGCGCGATCATTTATCATATCGCCAAATGATGAATGCTTGCGGCAACTGTTAGAATGCAGGCGAATGCACTCCGTAGTTAGGCGGAAGTAGTATTCTGACACATCCATTCGATATGTGTTTTGATCATCTGACATATTTACTTACCGACCCCCACACGAATCAGCCATCCCGCTGCTCCCCAATCTTGTACGATATGATAGATTGCAGAATTTCCAACGATCCATGTGGGTTGTGGAGATTATGCTCAACAGTGAAGCACTTATGCGACGCTGAAACCCTTCGAAGGTGCGTTGTCCCCCATTCAGGACGGTGGTCCCGGTGGTAGGACCGTGGTCCCGGTAGCAGGACCGTGGTCCCGGTAGCAGGACCGTGGTCCCGGTAGCAGGACCGTGGTCCCGGAGTTGGGACCGTGGTCCCGGTAGCAGGACAGCCGTCCTGAATGGGGGACAGCGGTCCCGGTAGCAGGACAGCAGTCCCCGATATGGGACCAGGGGGGCGATTCGGAGGGTCATTTCGGCCTTGTCGGAAAAGAACGTCCAGTCCCCAAGCATGTTCCTGCTTTTCCGGCTTGTCGGTGCGGTGAGGTGTTCGCCAGCCTTCTCTTGGGCGCGCTGAAATGCGCTCGATTGAAGGAGACTCTTATATGAAGACCCTGCTCAACCGCGGCGTGAGCCGTGAAGCCACCGCAGCTGCAGTCATCGGCCTCGCCGCTGCTGCCGTTGCTTTCGCCGGCCCGGCATTCGCCGGCGCCGACACCACCTTCGACACCGCGCTGACTCAGTTCACCGGCTTCCTCGAAGGTTCGGGCGGCAAGATCATCACGGTGCTCTCGCTTGCGGGCGGTATCGTCGGTCTTGCTTCGGGCCGTTTCAGCCTCGGCCAGGTCGCGATCCCGGTCGGCGTCGGCGTCGGCGCCGGCACCGGCATCCCGATCGTCACCTCGACCGTCACCGCCACGATCTGACCCGACTGCCGGCGAAGTAGCAGCTTCGCCGGCACCTTTTGGAAGGTGGCGTGGCATGGCAGCCGACAAGTATGTGATCCCCTCTCATCTCGATGATCCCGAGTTGATCGGCTTCTGGACGCTTGATGAGTTCCTCGCGATGGTTCTCCCGTTTATCTGGGGAATCCTGTCCCAACACATCGTCATCGGGATTGGCTTTGCCTTCCTGGGCTGGTGGGCTTTGCGTAAAGCCAAGGCGGGCCGGGCCACTTCGTGGTTGATCCATCTTGCGTACTGGCATCTGCCGGGCGGGTTCCCGTCGCTGCGCGCCACGCCGCCTTCCTACCTCCGACTGATGGTGGGCTGACATGGAATTTTCGTATCAGCACGCGCAGAGCCAACGCATCCTGCGCCAGCGTAATATGCTCGGGGTCACTGCGCTCGTTCTTGCAGGCATCGTCGCCCTGCTGCTCCTCTTCTCAGTCACGCGCAGCCGCGAGATCGTGCTCCAGCCCGTCCTGCGCTCGCCGCTGACGCTGTCGAGTGCGGGCGTCTCGCGCGAGTATCTGGAGCTGATGACCCGCGACACCGCAATCCTGACGCTGGATCGCTCGCCGGGCAGTCTGGATTACTGGATGAAGTCGGTGCTCGAGATCGTTTCGCCGCGCGCGCAGGGCAAGATCAAGGCGGACCTGCTGGAGATCGTCAACGAACAGCGCGGCTCGAGCATCTCGCAGTATTTCCAGATCCAGTCGATGGAGATCGATACCGCGAACCTGCGATCGACCGTCACCGGCAAGCTCAACACGGTGGTCGGCCAAAAGGTTGTCTCCAGCGACATTCGCACCTTCCAGTTCAGCTGGGAATATTCGGGGCTCTCCCTGAAGCTGATCGGCTTCGGGATGGTCCAGCCTGAAAAGAAGAAAGGCGGGCTGTCATGACACCCACCCAATACCTGATCGGCTCGGCCATCGCCGGCGCCGCGCTGTGTTCGCGCATGTGCATTGTGACCCGCACGACGGGCGCGTTGCTCATTGCTGCATCGGCAATGGGTATTTCGGCGCCTGCCTTGGCGCTGGGCGACCAGACACTGATGGCCTCGGACGGCAGCCAGGTCGAATGCAGCGCCTCGGCGCGCGACCTCACCCGGATCAGCCTTGTCGAAGACGAGTTCGCGTCGGTCTCGAAGATCAACACCGGCAATCCGGCAGACGACTTCAGCGTGGTCAACGAGCCGGTGCGCGGTGACATCTACCTGTCGGTGCCAGACGGCTTCGCCCGCCCTGCCCTGTCGTTCTTCGCGACCTCCAAGCGCGGCTACGTCTACAAGTTCATCTGCCGGATCGCAGGCGACCAGGCGGTGCAGGTTTTCATCTCGAACCCGGCGATCGCCAAGGCCGATGCCGCCGAGGCCGGGCCACGGGGCGTCCAGCAAGCCAGTTCGCAGGATCGGGCGATTGAGTTGGTGCAGGCGATGTACGGTGGTCAGATCGTCGACGGCTACGAGATGCGTCAGCGCTCACTGCGCCCCGTCTACGTGGGCGACCTCAAGGTCCAGATGATCGCGGAATATCGCGGCTCGGAAATGACGGGCCGCGTCCTGCGGATCGAGAACAAGGGCGCGCAGGAAACGACCCTTACCGAGGCCAGCGTCGCGCCGGCTTCCTCGCTAGCGGTTTCGATCGCCGAGCCGCGCCTTGCGCCCGGCAAGGTCACGACCGCGTACCTTGTCTCTCGCACCGGGAACTGAGCCATGGACTTGAAGGGTATCTTCTCGCGCTCGCGTAAATCGCTCGATGGCCCCGAGGGCGGTGAGGGCGTTTTGCCTGTCGGCAATGAGCTCGACGGCAACACCGAGACGCGCCGCAAGCAGCGCATGCTTCTGAGCGGTGTTGCGCTGGTCGGCGTCGTCGCGGCCAGCATGTGGATCTTCTCGGACAACGGGAAGGTCGCAGGACAGGCCGACGACAAGATCGAGGACGTCCAGGTTTCGACCAAGGATCTGATCAACCGCAACCTTTCCGAGCAGGAGTGGATGGCGCAGTCGGAGAACCGCTTCCAGAGCCAGGAGAACCAGCTCAAGTCGGTCGGGGGCACCAACGCCAAGGTCGCGCAACTCTCCGAGCAGATCGAGGCGCTACGCGCGCAGAACCAGTCGATGACCGCTGATGGCCAGCGCGTCGTCAGCGCCTACCAGACCGAGAATGAGCAGCTGCGCCGTCAGATCAATGAGCGGGCGACGCCAGTGGCGCCGCAGCCCGGTCCCGCCGCTCTCTACGGCCCGGGCTCCCCTACCTATCAGCGTCCTGACGCTGGTGGCGGCGCTGGGCCGGATGTGCCCCCCGTCCGGTCCAGCGAAGTCAAAATGGTGTCCTTCACCAACGCCGACACGGGCAACGCCAAGAAGGTCGAGAAGGGCAACACGGTCTACACCGATAGCCCGAACTATCTGCCGCCCAACAGCTTCGCGACGGCCAAGGTGATTGTCGGCGTCGATGCCGCCGCAGGCGTGCAGAGCCAGACCGATCCGCTTCCGGTTGTCCTGCGCGTTACCGGCCCTGCGCGGTCGGTGCTGCAGAATGGCAAGCTCCTGACGACGAAGATTCAGGGTTGCCTCATCAACGGCGCTGCGCGGGGCGAGTTGTCGAGCGAGAAGGTTTACGTCAAGCTGCAGAAGATGACCTGCCCGCAGCCGGGCGGTCGCTACGCCGTCTCCGAGGTCAAGGGCTTCATCGCCTTCGGCGGCAAGACGGGTGTTCGTGGCCGTGTCGTCAGCCGCGAGGGCAGCCTTGTCAGCCAGGCGTTCATTGCCGGTCTCGTCGGCGGCTTCGGTCGCGGCTTTGCGGCCAACTCCAACAACGCCCTGACGCAGCCCAACGTCATCGTCGATGGCAAGCGCCAGGATTTGTCGATGGGCGACATCGCGAAAGGCGGCCTTGGCGAGGGCGTCTCGCAGACCGGCGACATGGTCAGCAAGTACCTGATCGAGCGTGCCGAACAGTACCAGCCTGTCATCGAAATGCCGACCGGCGTCGATGTCGAAATCGTCTTCCTGGAGGGTGTCTATGTCCGCAACTGAACATCATGATGGCAGTGCCCAAAGCGTCGTTCCTGACCTGGACACCGAGCTGAAGCGCCCGTGGATGCGTAGCGCATTCCTCTATGTCACCTGCGGGCTCGCTTTTGTTGGAGGTGGGATCGCCACGCTGGCCTATGCGCGTGATTACATCGCGCCGCCGAGCAAAAGCGTGGCCGAATTGCTGAAAGCGCGCCTTCCCAAGACCAAGGTCACGAGCGTCAATTGCGACAAGGTCGATGGCCTGTGCGAAGTCACTGCCGGCAGCAACCTGTTCTACATCGACCGCACCGCGCGCTATCTGGTGATCGGCCGCGTCTATGACATGGAGACGCGCCAGGATCTGACGGCAACCCGCCTGCTCGAGATGAACCCGGATATGTTGCTGGGAGCATCGGCCAAGGCCAATGCTGCTGGCGCCGAGGACAATGAGCCCGCGCTTGCAGCACGGCCCGCTGCAGCCGCCAAAGCCGCCGCTGCGGCCCCTCTCCAGAAGCTCCCGCTTGGCGAACTGCCCAAGGAGGGCGCGATCGTCTGGGGCAATTCGTCGGGCAAGACGGTCACGGTATTCAGCGATTTTCGCTGCAGCTACTGCCGTGCCTTGAGCAACACGCTCTCCTCGATGAACGTGCGCGTCGTCGAGCGGCCGATCTCGGTTCTGGGGAGCCGCGACATTGCCGACAAGGTCTACTGCGCGAAGGACAAGGCCAAGGCGCTTCATGCCGCCTATTCCGGGCAGGACATCAAGGGCACCGGCCCCTGCAACACCAAGGGTCTGGATGCCAACGAGGCGTTTGCCCGCAAGCATGGTCTGGGCGGTACGCCCGTCATCGTTCGCGACGATGGCAGCGTGCTCGAGGGTTACAGGCCCAAGGAGTTCCTTGAGAACTGGCTCAAGGGAGGCCAGTCGTGATCCGGGGGCGCATCGGCCTTGCCGGCGTGCTGCTGGCCAGCGCCAGCCTCTCAGGGTGCATGTCGCTGGGCGGCAATGTGAAGGGCGATTTCGCATGTCGCGCGCCGGACGGGATCTGCGCGCCAAGCGGTAACATCGACGATCGCGCTCTCGCCATGATCTCGGGCGAGGAAGGCGATCGCATAATCGCGCCTGCCGGTCCCTATGTGGAACCGCCAGCGGAAGGGCGTGGCTACCAGAAGGCCAGCTCGCCGGTACGCACGCGCGAGCGGGTGCTTCGCATCGTCTTTCCGGCGCAGATCGACGCTTCAGGCAGGCTTCATGAACAGTCGGCGGTTCATGCGGTCGTCGAGCGGGGCGAGTGGACCGAGGCCCTGGCCGGTAATGCCGTAGCGCAAACGCCCGATGAAGTGGCGGCGTCTGCAGGGCGTGATACCCTCCTCGCTGCTGTCGAGCGCGCAGAACCGCCGATGATCGAGACGCTGGCGGTAGATCCTGATCTGCCGACGCCGGAAGCCGTCGCCATGGCACGGGCTGCTGGTAATGGCGGCGAAGTTCAGTCGCCCGATCCGGTCGGAGACATCAAGGATCAGGTCTCGCGTACCCTGACCTCGCCGCGCAGGCCAAGGGCAGCGAAGCCGGCGACCGCAAAGCCGGTTGCGGCTTCCACGCCCTCCCCTACCCCCCTACCTCAACCCCAGCGCCAGACCGAGCCCAAGCCTGTCGCGCAGGCGCCTGCCACCCCCCTCACATCCGCGTCTTCTGCTCCCGTCGTCAAAGGCGGCGCGGGCGCCGATGGTGTGGCTGCTGGACCGATGATCTCGGTGCCCCAGCATGCGACCGCGAAGGGCAAGGCCGCGATTGCCGCTGTTGAGGCTGATCCGGCGATCCGCTCGGCGCTTGGCCGGGCTGCGCCTGAAGCCAAGGCGGCCGCGAAGGATGCCAGTCCGCTGCCAGTGATGCGCGCTGGCTCGTTTCCGGGAGTGCAGCCATGAATATGTTCAGCAAGATCATGGGCACGCTGCTTGGTGACAACGCCAAGCCTGAAACCAACCGGCCCGATACAACCGTCCCCCGCCTCGTCCACTGGCTGCCCTATCGCAGCTATGATCCGAAGACACATCTGTTCTACAACAGCGCGTCGCGGGGTTTCGTCCTCGAGGCGACACCGATGATGGGGGCGAACGAGCGCACCTCGGAAATTCTGACGCAGTTTCTGTCTGAAGGCATCCCGACGCCGGGAACGCTCCAGTTCCATGGCTGGATGAGCCCGCGTGTCGGTACGCGCCTGTCGCAATGGTATCTGCCCCGGTTCATGGCTGGCAGCGTTTACGAGCGTATGGCCAAGCATCGCACCGAGTACCTGCTCGATGGCGTCTGGAACTCGCTGTCGTCGGCCGCCCCCTTCCATCTGCGCAATCATCGCCTCGCGATTTCCTATGCTACGCCGGAATCGAGCCGGGTAACGAACGAGGAAATCGTCTCGGTTCTGGAAGGGCTCACGTCCTCGCTGGAATCGATAGGCATTTATGCGCGCCCGATGGACCCGCAGGCGCTGATTGCGTGGATCGACGATATTACCTCGCCCACGACGGCACCGGGCGATGACAACATCATCTACAACCCATTCGATCCGATCGCAGACCAGGCTGTGCGGCACGATCTGGAGATGAAGATCGAGCCTGATCGCATCCTGCTGCGCACCGAGCGGTTCCGACCCACCGGCAAGACTGTCGATGATGCGCCCGAGATCGGGGAAATCTACCCTGACGTATTCGACGTGCGATCCTTCTCGGTGCGCAACCTACCGCAGCGCTGGGCGCCGTGGGACATGGCTAAGCTGATCGGCGATATGTTTGCTGACAAGCTGCGCATGCCCTGCCCTGTGTCGACGAACCTGTGTCTCGATTTCCCTGACGCAGAAGCCTCGAGCATGCGTGCTTCGCGCAAGTTCATGCGCACGACCAGCCTTGCTGATTCCAAGTCGGCGCGCATGCTTCCCCAGCTGAAGGAACAATCGCGCGAATGGGAGTTCGTGAAGGATGAGCTTCGGCAGGGCCGCAAGCTGATCCAGGCGTTCTACTCGGTCACGTCCTTTTCGCCCAAGGGCAAAGGCGATGCCAACGAGCGCGTTCTGAAATCGGTGTACCGGGCAGCCGGATGGGATCTGCTTGACGATCGCTATCTCCAAATCCAGGGCCTTCTCGCCGCGATGCCGATGACGATGGCCAATGGGCTCTCGTTCGATCTCAAGAACATGAAACGATTTCGCTCGATCCTGACGACGACGGCGGCGAGCCTCGCCCCGATCCAGGGGGAATATCTGGGTAGCGAAGTCCCGCATCTCATGCTGATCGGGCGGCGCGGGCAGCCCTTCTTCTGGTCGCCCTTTGAGAACAATTCGGGCAACCACAACGTCGCGGTGTTCGGCAAGTCCGGCTCGGGCAAGTCGGTGGCGCTGCAGGAACTGTGCTCTGCCCTGTGCGGTGCCGGCGCCAAGGTGGTGGTAATCGACGATGGCCGCTCGTTTGAGCATTCAGCCAAGCTGCAAGGCGGTGCCTTCGTCGAGTTCACCATGTCCTCGGGGTTCTGCATCAACCCCTTCTCGATGATCGACGCCGAGATGGCGGAGCAGGATGAGGACTACCTCATGGACTGCTTCGCGATGCTCAAGTCCATCGTCAACCAGATGGCCCGGCACGTCGACAAGCTCAATGACACCGAGCGCGGCCTGATCGACGGAGCGGTCAACGAGGTCTGGAGTGCGAAAGGTCGCGGCGGATCGATCGACGATGTGATCGCAGCGCTGACCGAGACCGGGAATCCGCTCGGTGTTGATCTCGGCATCGCCATGCGCCCCTTTTCTTCCAGCGGCACCTATGGTCGCTTCTTCCAGGGCGATGTCTCCTTCGAGCTGAAGGCGAACCTGACGGTGTTCGAACTGTCGGACCTGTCCTCACGCGAGGAACTGCGCTCGGTGGTGCTGACCGCGATCATGTTCATGGCGTCGCAGATGATGCGCCGTGTCGATCGCTCGATCCCGAAAGCCCTGCTGCTCGATGAAGCGTGGCAGATGCTCAAGGGCGGTTCGATGGCAGATTTCATCGAAGCCTATGCCCGTACCTGCCGCAAGTATGGGGCCTCGCTGGTGACGGCCACCCAGAGCCTCAACGACTACTACAAGTCCGACGGATCGCGCGCGGCGCTGGAGAACAGCGACTGGTCGGTCATCCTCGCGCAGAAGGAGGAGACGATCAACGACTTCAAGCGGCTCGGCCGTTTTGACATGGACGATCACACCGATGCGCTGGTCCGCTCGCTCAAGCGTAGCGGCATCGAATATTCGGATGTGTTCATCAAGGGGCCTGACATGCAGGCAACGGGTAGGCTCGTCCTCGATCCCTATTCCGCGACTGTCTTCTCGTCCTCGCCCAAGACCTTTGCGATGATCCACGATCTGCTCGGTCATGGAGTTTCCATGGATGAGGCGATCGAGCGGGTCGCATTCCCCAACAACCCTGAAAAGTGGGGCGGCGACGACGCTGTTCCCATCGCAGCGGAGTAAGCGACATGGCCAGCATCAGCGTGCAACGTAAGGCTCGGCAGGAAGGCGGAGCCGGTCTTCGGTTCCTTCTGTTCGTGCTGCTTCACACGGTCGGTTTTCTCGCCGTGACACTGCTGATGACCTGGGGCGCCTTCGTCCTGTTCTTCGTCGCGATCGGCGGGTTCAGCCTCGATGGCATGATGCACCAGCTGGCCAATCTCTCGAGCCGCTACGTCGCGGCCGAAGCGACCCGCATCGCTGATTTCAAAGTTCTCGTCGCCGTGCTGCACCTCGTTGTCGCCGGTGTGATCGTCTTTTTTCGCCGGCACGCGATCGTGCCGCGCGACACTTTGAGCCTGGAGCAAGGCGCATGAGCGAACCGACCTGGAATAACTCGATGGAGGCAGAGAGCGAGGCTCTTGGCGAAGCTGCAGCTGCGCCCTCCCCCTCTTCTGCAGCTGCTCCTGCTGGCCCGGCGATTGCGGTCGCAAAGCCGCGTAAGACGGTCTTTGCCGGTTACACGGCAGGCCAGTTGGTGGTGGGACTGGCGATCATCGTCATGCTGATCTGGGGCATGTGGGTGACGCGCGCGATCATGGAGCCGCCGCAGAAGATCGTGAAGGCCAACCTGTCGGCCATTGTCGGTGACTATGTGCAGGCGCAGGCCCGCAGCGCCAGTCCGCCCCAGGAAGTCGAAGCGGAAATGCGCAGGTTCATGGCTTCGCTCGATGGCGAGCTGCAGCGGCGCAGTGCATCGGGCCAGGTCATCCTTGTCGGGGAAGCGGTGCTTTCCAAGGGCGTCGAGGACATTACTCCGCATGTGATGAAGGCCGTCTATGCCTCGGGCGTGAAGCGGCCAAAGCCCGCCTCCGCAGAGGAGGTCATGCAGAGCGGAGCGGAAGGGCCCATTCCGCAGGTGCCTGTAAGGCCGGCGCCGCCGCAGGCTGCTGCTGCCCCCTCGGCATTCGGGCCGATGCCTGAACAGGCTTCAGCGGCGGCGGCACCGATGGTCGATCCCTCTAGCTTTGGAGGGCCGTATGGCGCAGGCGGTCAGTGACGGTCTGACGATCGGGGACAAGCCCAAAGGCTGGCGGCCGAACAAGCGCCTGTGGGGCGCGCTCGGCCTCTTCATCGCCGGCAGCATCGCCTATTCCGCCATCTGCGATTGGCGCGACACCCATGGGCTGCTGATCAACACCTCTGAATCGCTGCCCAATTGGGCCTTCGTGATCCACAAGACGGCGACGCCGCAGCGCGGTCAGTACGTCTTCTTCGTGCCGCCTGCAGATCCGCTGGTGATCCGTCATTTCGGCGCGAAGAAGCAGATGTTCGGCAAGATCGTCTACGGCATGCCGGGTGATACCGTGGCGCACCGCGGGGCAGAGGTTCTGGTAAACGGCCGCGTTGTCGGCCGCATGAAGCCCCTGACCCGGTTCGGAGAGCCGCTTGCTGCGGGCCCTACCGGCACTATCCCGCGCGGCTGCTACTATGTCGGAACGCCGCACAAGGATGGGTTCGACAGCCGTTATGCCGCGATCGGCTACGCCTGCGCGAAGAAGATCGTCGGTGTCGGGGAGGCGATCCTGTGAAGCGTCTTTTCGAAAACGGCTCGCTCATTCTCCTTTGTGCCCTGACGTTCTCGTCGGCGGGACAGGCAAGCGATCACGGCGTCGTCGGCCAGACGTTCCCGATCATCGAGACCGATCTTCTCTCGGTGATCGAGCAGCGCCTGACCAAGCTGCAGGCATCTGGCGGCATCGACCGGATGAATGCCGAGTTCGCTCGGCGGGCCGAGGCCAAGGTTCGTCGTCCGACGCCGGTTGCGGGCATCACGCCGGCAACGCAGGCGCGGGTTTGGGCCTTCGATCCAACGATCGTCATCGAGAAGGACGTGAAGGACCAGAAGGGCAACTATGTCGCCCGCGCAGGGCAGACGGTGAACCCGCTGGATTTCGTGGCCATGCATCAGGCCCTCGTCTTCGTCGATGGTGACGACAAGGCGCAGATGGAATGGGCGACCAGCCAGTATTCCGACCTGAAGGCCAAGATCATTCTCGTGTCGGGCTCGCCGATCGAGGAGATGACCGCGCGCAAGCGCCGCTTCTACTTCGACCAGGAGGGCCGCCTGACCGGCAAGTTCGGGGTGCGCCACACGCCGGCAGTGGCCGAGCAGGATGGCAAGGTCATCAAGGTCTCCGAGATCAAGCTGAAGGGGGCAAGCTGATGCCGCTGTGGCTCGACTTGCTGAGAACGCCGATGGCAGCGCCAGAGACGCCGAGGCTCAAGACCATGCGCCGTACCTTTCAGGTGCTGTGCATCCTGTGCGCCCTGACCGTGGCGTTCGTCTCGCCGCTGACGGCAATCATTGGCCGTTTCGCGCCGATTGGCATCGCCGCGCTTCTGATTTCGACGGCCGTCTACACGGCTTTCTATGTGGTTCGGAAGAACCGTGCCGATCAGGCCTGGCTTGATGCGGCGACGTCTCAGGAGACGGCATCATGAAATCGCTGCGCTGCCTCATCGCGATCTTCGCGATGTTCTTCGCTTCGGCCATGCTCGCCCCATCGGCGCAGGCGCAGTCGCGATGCACCGGCAAGTTCGTGAACCCGATCACGGATGTTTGCTGGTCATGCCTGTTCCCGCTTTCGATCGGTGGCCTGAGCATTTGGCCGAGCACGCGCCCCGATACGAACAATCCCAGCCTTCCGATCTGCGCCTGTGGCAGCCCGATTCCGCGCATCGGCATCGCAGCGGGCTTCTGGGAGCCGGTTCGCCTCGCTGACGTCTCGGTGAAGCCGTGGTGCTTCGTGAACCTTGGCGGCATGAAGATCGCGCCGGGCTTCGACATCGGCCAGGGCCAGTTCACGGGCCCTTCGCAGGTCGGCGGCCAGGCGCAGAACACGTCCAAGTGGCACGTCCATTGGTACGTCTATCCCCTCCTCTACTGGATGGAGATCCTGACGGACTTCCTTTGCTTCGAGCAGGCATCGTTCGACATTGCCTACATGACCGAAGTCGACCCGCTCTGGCAGGACGACACGCTGACCACGATCATCAATCCCGAGGTCGTGATCTTCGCCAATCCGATCGCCAAGGCTGCCTGCGCCGGTGACTGCATCGCCGCGACCGCCCGCCTCCCGCTCGATGTGACGTTCTGGTGCGCCGGTTGTCAGGGCTCGATGTACCCGATGAACGGCAACATCTCGTCCTCGATCGGCCATGTGCAGGCATCGCGCCTCGCCCTCTCCCGCTTCGCTTTCAAGATGCACCGTCAGGGCCTCGCTTGGGGCACGATGGGCAGCAAGGGCATGTGCGACAAGTACCTGATGCCGGTGCTCAAGAAACAGCAGTACCGCATCCAGATGACCAATCCGATCCCGACAGTGAGCGGGAAGATGGGTTGTTCGCCGATCGGTGCTTCGACTTTGCCGCCCCAGACTGGCCGCTCCTACCCCGTCCAGGGCGAGGACATGGGCTACCTCGTCTGGCGCAAGCGTAACTGTTGTGTGCTCTAGGAGACATATCCGATGCGACGCAGAACCATCGTGATTGCCGCCATAGCCGGTATTTCGGCGGTCGCCGGCATCCAGGCTATCGCCCAGAATATCGACGGCCTCGACCTTGAGGCCGTGCGTAAGCGCGCGGCCGCGATGCAGGAGGATGCCCAGACCTTTGCCGATCACGTCAAGGGCCGCGGCGAAGCCTTCCGCGAGGAGGCCCTGGCCGTCCAGCAACAGGGCACCGATAGCCTGACCGATCTGGCGAAAGCGGATCTGCCGATGAACGGCGAAGGCCCGTTCGACTTCGACGAGATCATCCAGGGCGCCTCGCAGAACGTGGCGGCCAAGAAGGGTGATGCGCCGCAATTCATCGTCTTCGCGAGCCTGTCCATGCCGCCCAAGGCGCTCCGCCAGATGATCGCGGACACGTCGAAGGCCGGTGGTATCATCGTCTTCCGGGGTTTCCCCAACAACTCCCTGAAGGCGTTCACGACCGCGCTCTCCAAGGTGGTTACGGAGCAGGATCAGCTTTCCAACGTCGGGATCGATCCCCGGCTCTTCCGCGCTTTCGACGTGAAGGCGGTGCCGACTTATATCGCGGTATCGTCCGACTTCGATCTGTGCGCGGGCCTCAACTGCAAGACGGTGGTGCCGCCGCACGATCGCATGACCGGCAACGTCTCGGTCAACTATGTGCTCGAGTCCTTCGTTGATGGGCATGGTCCGGGTGCCGGCGTCGCCTCGGTGGCGCTGCGCAACATGGGCAAGGCCAGCTAAGATGCGCCGTTTCGCCCTTTCTCTGATCCTGCCGATCGCGTTCGCGGGCGCCGGCGCAGTGCTCGCGCAGAGCACGGTGCAGGAGGCCAAGGAGGACGGGAAGAACTTCGCAACGGACATGCGTGCCAATGACGCATTGGTGCCGAGCGAAACCATGCGCGATCAGGTGCCCGGCTATCAGGGGACCGATCTGCCGCAGAGCAGCTACTTCGACGATCCCGACAAGCTCGTGGCTGATGCCGGCGCGCAGGCGAGCAGCAATGAGGCGTTTTCGGTGACGACCGACGCCAATGATACGCGGCCGCAGTTCGACGCGCAGGAGATCCTTGATACAACGCGGCGCGCGACCGAGATTGAGGCAAACCCTGACACCTATCTGCAGGGCGAACAGATGGGCGGACAGGCGGGAAGCTGCACCCCGCTGCCTCCCGGTGGCGGGAATGTCAGCTATTACGAGGCGACCTGCAATTATGGGTCCAAGCTCGACGAGGTGCCGCGCACCTGCACATCGACGCTGAATGTCTCGGTCGAGAACCGGACCCTCTACTACTATCATATGTCGACCATCGGGCCTTACGTTGACCCGGACAGTATGGCCGACGAAATCGCCGCGGGAACCTGCAAGGCGGTCGGGACGGCGTCGTACTGCGGCACGATGGCCGAGTATGGGTCGACCGCGGCAGGAAGCTGCAACAAGGATTTTGGCAACCAGCTCCTTCAGGTGATGGAGTGTTCGGTCCAGGCCAGCGTTAAGGGCAACACTATCTTCTCCGGAACATATCCGGTGATTTCGCGCACAACCGGGCAGCACTGGTTCAGGGTCGACAATGCGGCGCCTGTCATTTCGACAAACAAGGTCAACGGCTGCACGGCGCTCGAGAACAATGCGCAATGCGTGGCGCAAAGCGCTGAGGTTTGCACCGACAGTGATCCGCAGACCCGCATCATCAACGGCGTGCCGGTAACGCAGCCCTGCTGGGCGTGGCAGACGAATTATACCTGCAACGAGATCACGCAGGGCAACGACTGCGGGGAACTCGATGACAAGCCTGAATGCAGCTACGTTCGCGACGAGTGCATCGATGACGAGGACGATCCCGATTACACCCCTGGCGCCTGCAAGGTCAGCCAGAAGGTCTATCGCTGCCCGGTGCCGACCACGGCAACCGACGATCCCAAGCAGTATGTCTGCGGCAATGACGTCTACTGCATCAATGGCGATTGCGAGACGATCGAGCGTGAAGCCTCGACCGAGTTCAAGGATGCTCTGGTCGCGCTGCATGCGCTGGGTCAGGCAGGTGAAGAGTTCGACGAGGAGAATTTCACGGTCTTCTCCGGTGAACGCGACACCTGCCACAAGCCAGTCTTCGGTCTGGTCAATTGCTGTGCGGGCAAGACGTCGGGCCTTCTGACCGCCGGCGCCGGTGCTGCCGCCATTGCCGGTGGGCCGACCGCGATCGCCGCGCTAGCGACGCCGTTCCTCACGATGTTCCTGTGCTCCACCGACGAAAAGATGCTCGACATCAAGGATCGCATGGGTTTCTGCCACAAGGTTGGCACCTATTGCTCATCGAGCGTGCTGGGCATCTGCAAGACCAAGCGCACGGCCTATTGCTGCTTTGAGAGCAAGCTCTCGCGCATCCTTCAGGAGCAGGGCCGCATCCAGCTCAACAAGCCGTGGGGCAAGCCCAAGAAGGAGCAGTGTCAGGGCTTCACCATCGACGAGTTTTCGCGCCTCGATCTGTCCGTGATGGACTTCACCGAGGTTTATTCCGAGTTCGTGGATGCCGCCAAGCTGCCCGACGAGGTCAGCACGCTGAGCGAAATCCAGGACAAGATCCAGGACTACTATGACATCCACACCAGCCAATGACGCCGGTGGCGTTGGGACGAATGTGCCATGCCTGATCGATATGAGTGTTCTCGACCTTGCGATCTTCATGCGGGTTCATCGCGCCATCAAGGTCACGTCTGCCGGCGAGGTATCTGCGACGCTGGGGCACTGGTTCGATTGCCACTTCGACGCCTTCGAGATCGAGCAGCGGTTTCGCGCGATGATCGGGCGTGGATGGCTCGAGAGGAAAACTGGCGGTGTCCGACCAACGATCGAGGGCCGTCGGCACGGCCGCGCGCATCTGCGCGGTCTGGTGCGGATGATGGATCAGGGCACGAGCATGCTCGATGTGGCCCGGATGATGTCCGTCCTGGGCATCGCGATGCAGGAACTGGATGGGGAGCACTCTGTCGATGACTAGCTATAAGCGTAATGCTCTGGAAATCCGCGGCCGCGGCCGCATTGCCCGCCTTGGCGCCATTCTACTGGCTCTGGCGCCTGCCCTGCCGGTGCCGGCTCTTGCCGCTGACGATGCGCTCGCGGCAGGCGAAGGCGATGACGATTTCTACTGCCGCGAGCGTAAGCTGGGCCAGTGGTTCTATTGCGAGCGTCCAAAGCCTAAGCCGAGCGAGCAGAAGACGGCCGAGCCGGCGCAGTCCGCCAGTGAGCGGATCGCGGCGATCGCCAAGCAACTGGACGAACTGAAGGCGCGCGCGATCCTCGAGCCTAGCGAGGAAAACGTGATCGCCTATGTCCGCTTCCAGCGTGAGCAGCTCGATCGCGCCTCCACCTTCTCCGACACCTGGCAGCGCGCCCTGTGGCAGAACCCCGACATCGACTACACGCTGCAGCGGCCAGTCTCGACGGTTGCCAAGCGGGCGTGGACCGACAACCGCACTTCCGATCGCAGCCAGGTGCTCTCTCACCTCGGCCAGCGCTATGGCATGTTCTACTTCTTCGCGCAGAGCTGCGGTGCCTGCGAAATCTTCGCGCCTATCCTGCGTTCGGTTGCAGAATCTCATGGTTTGGCTGTGATGGCCGTCTCGACTGATGGTGGACCGAGCAAGGACTTCCCGAATTACGTGGTCGATTCCGGCCAGCGTGAGCGCATGGGCGTGCCTAACGCGACGCCTGCGCTGGTCCTGTTCGATACCGCCACCAAGAAGACCGTGCCCATCGGTTTCGGCATCCTCTCGGCCGACGAAATCATGGATCGGATCTTCATGCTCACCAACACCAAGGTCGGGAGTGACTACTGATGGTCGACGTTTCCCCCTCCCCTTGCGGCAAGGCCCTTCCCTCCTCCCGCTTCCGCGCCTTTCGTCGGCGGCTTGCCGCCGCTGCCCTGAGCCTTGGGGCCGCCAGCATGGTGCCGATCGGCATCGCGCGTGCTGATGTCGCCAGCTCGATGAACTCGTTCTTCAACGATGCTGGTGGCGCCGCGAACGTGACGGGTCCGACCGCCTATCAGGGGCAGTCGGCGGGTTACTATTCGCTCGGCAACGCATGGACGCGCTTTCCGCAAAAGAGCGTGTCACCCTTTAACCTGCAATTGCCAAGCGCTCGTGCGGGATGTGGGGGCATCGACCTGTTCACCGGGTCTTTTTCTTTCATCAACGCTGCCGAAATGGTGGCCATGCTCAAGGCCACGGCCAACAATGCGCTTGGCTTCGCGTTCAAGCTGGCAATCGACAGCGTCTCACCCGAGATCGGCAAGATCATGGGCGAGTTTCAGCAGGCGGCCCAGCAGATGAACCAGATGAACATCTCGTCGTGCGAGGCGGCGCAGGGTCTGGTCGGAGCTGTATGGCCCCAGATGCAGGGCGCGCGCTCGACAATCTGCGCGGCCGTCGGCAACAGCCAGGGCGTATTTTCGGATTGGGCGCGCTCGCGGCAGGGCTGCGGCGCTGACGGGCAGATCGACTCTGTGCTCGCCAATAACAGCGACGCCACCATGAATGAGCATATTCCGGGAGAGCCGCGCAATTACACCTGGGAGGCCCTGAAGCGGTCTCAGAAGTTCGGCGCTTTCGACGCCGAGTTTTCCGAATACCTGATGACCGTCGTCGGGACGATCATCGTCAACAAGGCTGAGGGCAGCAATCCGGCCTCGATCCAGTATATCGGGCCTGCCGAGGATGCTGTGGTGACAGCGCTTCTGGATGGTACGCAGACCGGGAATACGGCGAAGATCCTAACCTGCACCGATGATGACAAGTGCCTTCAGGTTTCTGAGCAGAACCTGTCGATTCCGACCAACGTGGCGCTGCGACCGCGCATCAAGGGCATGATCACCTCGATGCGCGACAAGATCCGCACCGATGCTGCACTTTCGTCGGCCGAGCAGCAGCTTTTGTCGCTGACTACCGTGCCGCTCTATAAGTTGCTTGCTGTCGAGGCCATGGCCCACGGCAGCTTCAGCGAAAGCGAGTCCGATGCCCTCGCGGAGATCGTGGCCGTCAATCTCCTGAGTTCAATGATCGAGAATATGCTCGACAGGGTCACGCAATCGCAGGTCCATTTTCAGCCAGCGGATCAGGCAACTGCCGAGACGTGGCGCAAGCAACTCGGCGAGGCGCGTTCCAAGTATGCCGAGCGTGATGTGAAGGTGAAGAACACGCTGAATATCTCGATCGCGCTCATCAATAAGTCGATCGCGCTGGAATCGACGCTGCAGAACGCAATGTCGCCGGGGATGGCGGCCGCGCTGAATTTCTCACGCGGCCTTAACGTCCAGGGTCTCAACTAAGCGGGTAGGAAACAGGCATGGTCGAGGTCTTCACGATTGGTGGCGGGGAGTACATCGTCAACACGTTCAATGCCGTGGCGGCTTGGACAGGTGGCGGCGGCTATGGATCGCTCATCAAGGTCGTCATGGTAATTGGCCTTATCTATGCCCTGCTCTCCGTGGCGTTCACGCTGAATTTCCGCGTTTGGATGAACTGGTTCCTTGGCTCGACGCTGATCTATTCCTGCCTGATGGTTCCGACCGTCGACGTCAAAGTGACGGACCGGATCAACCCTTCCCTCGCCCCCGCTACGGTCGCCAACGTGCCGCTTGGACTTGGCGTGATCGCCAGTTTCTCCAGCCAAGTGGGCGATTGGCTGACCCGGACGGCCGAGACCGTCTTCACGATGCCGAGCCAGCTCAATTATTCCAACAACGGCATGATCTACGGATCGCGCCTGTTTGACGCGACTCGCAACTTCCAGATCCGTGATGCCGAGTTCGCGACTAACCTGCAGAACCATTACAAGAATTGCGTGTTCGGCGATGTGCTCCTGAATTTCAAATCCCTTACGGATCTCGCAAGCAGCACCGACCTCTGGGCGTCCATCGGCCCCGGATCTCCGGCCAGGTCGCAGGTTTGGCTTGAGCGCGACGGTGGTGGCTCCGTAAGCAATACCATCATCACCTGTCAGGCCGCCTATCAGGCGCTGACAGGGCAGTGGAACACCATCATCGATGCGTCGACGCCGCTTTGGGGCCGTCAGACCTACACGAACCTCAGTGAGACGGCTGCGGCTGCGAAGCTGCGGCAAGACGTCCCGATCGTGAACCAGACCTTCACCGGGTCATCCAGCGACTATACCTCGTCGATGCGGCAGAATAGCGCCATCAATGCCTTCATGCAGGCCCGCGACGCTATGGGCGGGAGCACCGGCGGCGCCTCGATGGACGCCTTTGCGACAACCCGCGCCGACATTCAGGCGCGCAACACATACAACTCGATTGCCCAGCAGGCGATGTCGTGGGTGCCGATCCTCAATATCGTGCTGACTGTTGTCTTCTACGCCATGTTCCCGGTGATCTTTCCGCTGTTTCTGATGCCCCAGACCGGGGTACAGGCGCTCAAGGGTTATGTGACGGGGTTCTTCTACCTCGCTGCCTGGGGTCCGCTTTACGTCATCCTTCATATGATCTGCATGACGCGGGCGGAGAGCGCTTCAAACGCGGTCTCCGCGGGCGGGCTCACGCTATCCAGCTACGCCGGGATCGGCGCGGTGAATGCCGAGACTGCGACGATCGCGGGTTTCATGCTTATGAGCGTACCCTTCATTGCTGCGGGTCTGGCTCGCGGTGCCATGAGCATTTCTGGGCAGGCGACCTCGATCCTTGCGCCGGCGCAGAACGCGGCCGAAGCAGCGGCCGTCGAGCAGACTACCGGCAATTATTCCTACGGGAATACGAGCTTCGCGAACCTGACGTCGAACATGCGTCAGAGCAATCAGTGGTCTGACGCGCCTACGTTTTCGACGGGCGCGTCGTCGTTCACGAACCGCATGGCCAATGGTGCGACTGAGACCTACCAAGCTGACGGGTCGATCGTCACTGATACGTCGGGGGCGATGTCGAAGTTGGCGTTCGGTGCGACCATGAACAGTACCCGCGTTGCTGAAATGCGTGAGCAACTTAGTGCCGTTCGTCGCGCAGCTCAGAGCGAGGAAGAAAGCTACGGACACACAGTAACTGCGGCCCATTCAAACAGGTCCGGCACAAATACTTCTGCGGAAACCACGCGAGGTTCCGAAAGTGCAAGTGGCACTCAATCTGGTACGAACCATGAATTGTCCGATCGTACATCTCATGCTGTTCACGATGGAATTGAAACTCGATCGGGTGTCTCAGATACGCTGCGGGTTGATAACAGCTATGCTCGTGGCTCTCAGGAAATTGACGGCGTAAGTGGTGGCTTTAATGCGGGCCTTGGAGGTAACGGTGGTCGCAAGGGTCAGGGCGCAGCCCAAAGCGACAGTGCAGGCACGGGCGCAGCCGCAGGCCGCGGTAAGAAGGGTATTCTTGGTAAGGTTGCGGACTCTCTCCCTGGAGTCAGTGGATCGAAAACCTGGACTGCTAATCAAACCTGGGATTTGAAACATGCCTCGGGCAGAGCAGTAACAAGCGAAGACTCCTCTCAGTCTAGTGACGGCATTCGCAACGATCACGCAAACGGAGAAAACTATAGCGCGACCGATGGTTCCTATAATCGCGGCGGCTCGTTTGCACGCTCGTCCATGTCTAATAGCCGCTATGTAGCAAGCGAAGATTCACTAACTGACGCATATTCTCATGATAACAGAATGCGTCATCTCAATGAGTTGGCCGAGCAGCTTTCCAATGATATCAGCTATGCTGAGAGTCATAATATGCAATTCAGCGAGAACCTAAGTCAGGAACTTGCGCAATGGTATCGTCAGGAAGCTGGCCGCATGCCTCCAGGGATTGCTCCTGAGTTGCACCAAACGACTTTCACCGCACAGGAGCGGCAAGTCAGAGACGCAATGATCTCGCGCTTCCTGGACGAGCGCAGTCAGGCCATTTGGGAAACGGTCGGTCCGCAGATAGTTGCATCGCCGCTGAATGAGGTCGATCCTGCTTCAGAAATCCCGGATGCTAGTGACGTTCGTGCTCATTACCAACCGCACGGTCTTGGAAGCGTACCGACCCTATCGGGCCCCGCCGTGCCTGGGGATGTGGGCGCAAAGATCGAGGCTGGTAGGCAGGAAGTGGAGGCTATCGGGGAAGCGAAGCGCGTCTTGCGCCAAGGCTATGTCGGTAAAGGGGCCGCTGTCCAAACCTCTGTCAATCAAGATTTGGACAAGGGATTTTTCAACGACCCAAAACTGAGAGAATAGTTATCTAAATACAAATCCGAAAATAATAAATGCGACCATGAGTAGATATGCAATTGCATAACCGATTTGACCACCAAGGGTTTCATTCCCCTCTTCGTCCGCGTAGGGTTCAATCACACGATCATGGGCACTTAGATCATAAGTGATCAATGGCCCCTCTTCACGGCTTGAGGTCGCACTATATAGATTTAGATCGATCATACTCATGGCCTGTTCCTTCAAGCCATGAATCTCACAAAGGCGCAAAATTGGCAACCTTGAAGCCTGACACCACTTCCTCAGAAGTGATCAATGATCCAGTATGCTACTGCACGCTTGGATTCTCTTGGCTAATCGTGTCAGCGCTGGGCCTACTTCCGCTAGTGGAGGCGACGCTGCAACACTCCCCTTCCATCACGCCGCCGGTCACCGCTGCTTTCTTTATTGCAGTTGGCAGCGGAGCTATCTTACGGCGTCGATATTCCTGGATTGGGGTAGCGCTGCACATCTACAGCCAGATTGCCATCTGGCTGTCCCTGTTCTGTGCATCGCTTACGATGGTCCTGATCTGGCTCGCTCCGCAATGAGTTAAGCGTTCTCGCAGATCACTGGCGTCGCGCCGCCTTTAGCGAGCAACTGGCACTTGGTCGATGCGCGTCGTCCATGACGGGCTTTTGAAGGTGCGCTTGGTATCGTATGACTTGGCGCCCATACCTTCAGATGCGAGGCGCAGCGTATTGCGGCCGAATCTGTCATTGATACCGTCGAGCGCGGCCAGCAAGGCTGGTGAGCGTGGATCAGGTGAGGCAAAGAGATCCTGCTGTGCGCCGGACTCCGGCTCCAACCCTTCTAGCATGACGCCGCACTTACTGTAGACCGCGCCCTGCTCAAACATTGCTTCGGCCATGCGCGCCGCGGTGCCGGCGATCACGCGAGGATCGTTTGTCGAGGGTGACATTCGGGCGACTTTAGACGCCGATGGAGCATTAGGCTTGAACCGGCTGCCGTGCGCGAACGCAATCAACCTGCAAGCCTGAAGTTTCTGAGCGCGGATCTTTTCGGCTGCGCGTACTGCCCGTCTTACCATCGCTTCGCGCAGCACCTCACGATCGCGGACCGGATCTCCGAACGTCCGCGTGACCGCAGTGGACTTCAGTGCTTCAGGCTCTGGCTGGAAGTCGCTGCACTCCACGCCGTTCAACTCTCGCACCAGGCGCTCGAGCACGACAGTACCGACGTCGCGGGCAACATCGGGGGGCATCGCTGCAAGATCGGCTGTTGTGCGGATGCCTAATGGGTGCAGGCGCTTCGCCATGGCTTTGCCGATGCCCCATACTTCCTCGACCGGCCATTCGGCGAACATGCGCCGGCGAAGGCCCTCGTCGTGAAGGTCGATGACACCGTTCCATACCTTCTCTGACGCCTTCGCCAGAGCATTGGCGACTTTGCTCAGCGTCCGTGTCGGGCCAAGTCCGATCCGGGTTGGGAGGCCGACATGCTGTTTAATGGTTGCGCGGATGCGCTGAGCTTGCTCAACATCGCCAAGGCCAGAAGGTAGAAGTGGCAAGCGAAAGAACGACTCATCGATTGAATATATCTCGACGGTATCGCTAAACTCGGACAGAACCATATTGAAACGACGGTTCATGTCCGAGTAGAGTTCATAGGAACTCGATCGATATTGTACGCCATGACGCTTCACGATGTCGCGTATCTTGAACATGGGTGCCCCCATGGAAATGTGAAGAGCCTTGGCTTCAGCTGATCTTGCGATGGCGCAGCCATCCCCATTCGATAACACTATCAGCGGCACATTGCGCAGCGTTGGATCGAAGACCCGCTCGGCCGAGCAATAGAAATTCTCGATGTCGACGATCGCCCAGCTCATGACGGATCAGGCCTGAAGGTTGCGGACGCTGGCACGCACCACGCCCCACACCTCGACGCTCTCATCCGCGACGACCGGATCATAATGCATGCGGCTGTTCCGCGCCTCGAGCGTCGGGATGCCATTACGAACGCAAAGTTGGCGGACGACAAATCCGCCATCCACCACAGCGATGACTATGCGGCCGTTTACCGGCTTCGCGTCGCGATCGACCACAAGCACATCGGAATCGAACAAACCGGCATCGAGCATAGATTGTCCGCTGACACGGAACACAAAGCTGGCAGCACGATCGAGGCGGAGGAGGTCGACGAGGTTAATCGCTGATTCCTCCCAGTCCTGTGCGGGGCTGGGAAAGCCCGCGCCGGCAGCCCCGACAACCTTTAGTTGCACGGGACGCGGGAGATCTCGGAGCGGAATCGGGGTTGATGCAGGTATGGCAGGAGCGCAGGACATTGCCCCCCATACCGCAAATTAGAACGGGAAGGGAACATAGGAAAAACACAACACGTACATTGTGTGGCGGGGGCATCATAACTGACTCTGCGTTGCACGCGAGGCTGACTCTACGTTGCATAGTGACTGGGGTTTGCCTCGGGCAAGCAACGCTACGGGAAGGCAGGATCAGCGTGGAGCCTTCAACCTCGCGCAGCGCTGATCCTGCTCTGCACAACATTTGTTGGAATCGCTGATTGGACCCGTCGCTCTGCGATGGGCCCCCTCAATGAACGGCCCGCCTGCAACACGCAACTGGTGGGGGCATGGCCCTGCTAATGGCCAGGATTGGCCGATTTTTGACTGACGGCTTAGGGGGCGCACGAAGCAGATAGCTGCCTGTCGTCTTTCTGGGTGGGGACATGGCTATAACTGCCGGTCGGCCGCCGCCCCGTTTCTGTGCAACCGCTTTTGGAGGACAATTCTTCCATCATGGCCTAGTTCGGCGGCATACCGTCGAATGAGGTTTTCGCGCAATGAAACACATCTGGGCCGTATTCGCGGTCGCGTTAGTGGCCTGCACTATTCCGTCATTCCCTTGGAGTGCACTGGCGCAAGAGAAGTCAGCTGATTTTGGCGCAGGGGATCAGAAGACTGCCGTGGCGGAGAAACGGGCTCCCCCAATCGCCCAGTACAGCGAACCTGAAGGGTGGAGTGTTGAGAGGCGTAAGCGCGTAACCATTCTTCGCCCGGCCGAGCGGACTAACTTCATCGCCATTGTCGAAGTGGGCGCACAGGCGAACGCTGCTGCTGCAGCTGCAGCAGCCTGGAAGGTGCTCGGTCCCAGTCAACCTTGGCCGGTTCGCCTTGTTTCGGATCGCGCCGGGCGAGATGGTTGGGACGCAAGTGCCATTATCGACTATCAAGTTCCCCCATCGCTCCATACCGTCGTTGTGGCCGCACCCCACTTGAGCAAGGGCCGGTGGATCGTGCTGATCCAAAACGCCGCGGAGGATGTTGCGGAGCGGCGAGGTGCGGCCTTTGGCTTGGTCTGGGACACGCTGCAGCCCGCTGGCTATGTCAGGGAGAGCTTCACCGGGCGGCATGCCCACAAGCTGGACGCCGATCGCGTGCGGATCATCAAGGCGTTTGTGGCCGACTCCATGAAGCAGTTCGAGATCCCTGGTGTCGGTCTGGCTCTGATCCAAGATGAAAAAATCGTCTATGAAGGCGGTCTCGGCGTCCGCGAGGTTGGTCGATCGGAGCCGGTCGACACGCATACCCGGTTCCTCGCGGCTTCCAATACGAAGGGCATGACGACATTACTTCTCGCCAAGCTCGTCGATGAGGGGCGTCTGTCGTGGGATCAGCCGGTCACCAGTGCATATCCAGCCTTTAGGTTGGGAGATCGTGACCTCACTTCCAAGGTGCTCATCAGGCAGCTGGTTTGCGCATGCACCGGCCTTCCGAGGCGAGATTTCGAATGGACCTTCGGCCGCTCACGCGAAACACCAGCATCAATCGTGTTCAGCGAACTGGCGACAACCAACCCCACCAGTGGATTCGGCTCAACTTTTCAATACAGCAATACGCTGGCAGCGGCTGCAGGTTACGTCGCAGGGCATGTGCTCTATCCCGATGACGAGATCGGACTCGCCTACGATCGTGCGATGCGGGACAAAATCTTCAGGCCTCTGGGGATGGCAGATACGATATTCTCGACCGATATTGCCCTGTCTGGGAATCATGCTTCGCCGCACGGAGAGAACTTTGATGGATCAACAGTTCCGGCCGACCCCGCATTTGAATATTTGATTGAACCTTATCGACCAGCGGGCGGCGCCTGGTCGTCCGCGCACGACATGGCCCTCTATGTTAGGAACGAGCTTCTGTCTGGTGCCTCACCAGAGGGGAAACAGCTCTTTTCCAGAGCAAACATGCTTGAACGCCGAAAACCTGGCGTGCCGATCGGCAGGAATAGCCGGTACGGGCTGGGCCTGGTTGAAGATACCAGTTGGGGGGTGCCCGTCTTCCATCATGGCGGCGGCATGCCGGGCTACCAGACAGATGTGATCTTCGTTCCTGACGCTGGCGTCGGGGCAGTCCTTCTGACCAATTCAAACAGCGGCAGCCATCTGATGGCGCCGTTCTTGCGGAGGCTGCTTGAGGTCCTGTATGATGGCCTTCCGCAAGCGGAAAGCGATGTACGAAGCGCTGCCGCCATGCGGCTCGGTCAGTTGGAGCAACTCAGGGCAGAATTGACCACTCCGCCAGACGCCGCTCATCTGGAGAAAGAGTATAGAAGCCCGGAGCTGGGCCGGCTGATCGTGCGATCGGTTGGTGGCAGGCGAATCTTCCAATTCCCGGGGTGGGAAAGCGAGGTAGCATCCAGACGTAATTCGGATGGCACCACATCTTACGTGACGATCGCACCTGGAAGCGGCGGATACGAATTTGCGACTGACACCGGGTCGGGGAAACAGCCGCTTGTGATCCGGGATGGTCAGCATGAATATCGCTATACGGTCGTGAACCATTGACGGCGTTGAAGCGCTCGAAGATCTGGCCGGTCGAATTTCGGAATTCCAATGGCGCGCTCTATGACCGCTTACAGGAGTTGGAAAGACCTCGGTTGATGACTGGAGTGGGCGCGGACCAGACGTCTCCACAACCTGTCGTGCAATGATGAAGGGCGCATCGACGAGTCTCGAGTGCAATGGCGAGTCAGTTTCGTTCGCTCTGTGGAGTCAGTCTCGGTGCCGCCACTACATTGTGCCTATATCACGCTTGGAGCGATCTATCTGGGCTTAATGCCAACACGCCTAGAAGCCGCGCTCGATCGCCCTGCAAGAAGTTCAGCTTCCGCGTCACCCAACTAGGTGATGATCGTTGGTAGGATGACGATGCCGGCCTTCCGGTCCGACCGCGGCTGCCAAGTCGCTGCAAAAGGCCTCATTTGCTCCAGCGGGCCGTTTGTCCAATACCGCTCCGCACAATCCGCTAAAGCCCTTCAGGCCAGCTTCTTGCTTTAATTTCCTCTGCTCGCCACGGGCACGCTTGAATTAGGGTTTTCCTGAAGTCAGTTAGAATATTATCTCTCTCTGCCTTCTCATAGTCCAGGAACGCATCAATTGACCTCTGTCGCATAATTTGTTCGCTCGTAGTAAGTTTAGTTAGATGCAATGCTGGATAGTTTGCACCTGCGGATTGCCGCTTGCGATACCAAACGACGTATCGCTGTATCATTTCTGGCGAAAATTCGTTGTTATGTGTCTCTGCGTATTGGGCATCTGCTTCGACCCTATCAGCTAGTGCTCTTAATCTAGCCACCTGAGCCTTGGAAACGGCCGCGCATTGATTGCGGGCAGCTTGGTCCACTTCCGGCGATGTGGTGGCGAGCAGAATGAAGGCCATTGAAGCAATCATACCATGATGATGACCTAATAGCTTTGGCCCGTCCAGACTCGCTTCACCAGGCGCAAATTGTCGGCATTTTTTTGGGGGCGCAATAGGGTTGCTATATGGACCATATGCGCCACGGCTTTTGCGCTAGGCGCATATGGTATGATTTGCACCGCGCTGCTGATCATCTCTGGAACCGGGTCTTGATTGACTCTCGCAACAAGCGCCAATCTTTTTGAACCGCGTCACGTGTCCGTCGTCGAGACATTTGGCACAGATCGGGGCGTGGATTAGCGGAGAGCGAGCCTCGTCTGGGGGTTGATGTTAGGCGGCGAGCTTGCGGTGAAGCAAGCGGCGATATTCGATGGTTTTTTGCTTGATGGTTTCGCGACGCTTGATGATAGCGGGAGCCCTGCCGAAGTAGGCGTCAGCGGGCGTCACGTTGTTCAGGCTCTCGTGGTAGCGCTGGTGATTGTAGTGCTCCACGAACGCTTCGATCTGGGCTTCGAGGTCGCCGGGCAGGAAGTAATGTTCCAACAGGATGCGATTCTTCAAGGTCTGGTGCCAGCGCTCGATCTTGCCCTGCGTTTGCGGATGCAACGGGGCGCCACGGACGTGACTCATCTGCTGGGCCTCGATGTACTCGGCGAGTTCGCCCGCGATGTAACTGGGGCCGTTGTCGGATAGTAGCCGGGGCTTGTGCAGGACCGTGGCGCTGTCGCAGCCCGATGCCTTGAGGGCCAAGTCCAGCGTGTCAGTGACGTCCTCGGCGCGCATGTTGGTGCACAGTTTCCAGGCAATGATGTAGCGCGAGTAGTCGTCGAGCACGGTCGACAGGTACATCCAGCCCCACCCGATGATCTTGAAGTAGGTGAAGTCGGTTTGCCACATCTCATTCGGCCGGGTGGTCTTCGTGTGGAACTGGTCAGCGGCCTTGATCACGGTATAGGCTGGACTGGTGATCAGGTCATGGGCCTTCAACAGGCGGTAAACCGTGGCTTCCGACACGAAATAGCGCTTCTCGTCGGTGAAGCGCACCGCCAGTTCGCGAGGGGAAAGCTCGGTCGCCTCGAGCGCCATCTCGACGATCTGCGCGCGGATATCCTCGGTGATGCGGTTCCACACCCGGCTCGGCGCCGAGGGGCGATCCTCCAGGGCTTCAGGACCGCCCTCAAGGAAGCGGTCATACCAGCGGTAGAACGTCCGGCGAGGAATACCCAGCTTGTCCAGAGTGTGCTTGGCCGGCAGGTGCGACTGCTCGACGATCCTGATAATCTCCAGCTTTTCTGCGGCGGGGTACCTCATTCGTCGTCGCCCCCATCCGCGATCATGCTTTTTTTGAGCAGGCGGTTTTCCAACGTCAGGTCAGCAACGCATTCCTTCAGGGCACGGGCTTCACGGCGCAGATCCTGCACCTCGCCCGTGGTCGCAGAACGGGCGGTATCGCCCGCGAGCCGGCGTTTGCCGGCCTCCATGAACTCTTTCGACCAGGTGTAGTAGAGGCTCTGGGCGATGCCTTCACGCCGACACAGCTCGGCGATGCTGTCCTCGCCGCGCAATCCATCGAGCACGATGCGGATCTTGTCCTCGGCCGAGAAATGCCGCCGCGTCTGTCGGCGAATGTCTTTCACCACGGCTTCGGCAGAGGCCTTTGCTGGCGATTTTCGCAAGGAGGGTTTGGGCTTCATCTTCGTTCCTTCGTCACTACGACGAAGCCCAAACCCTCCTTAAATCTCAACCCCTAATCTGTGCCATGGGCGCTGACGCCGGACACATTCAGCCCCCAGATCCACTAACTGACGATGAATTCCGTAGCCACAGCCGCCTGCTTCATAACAAAAATGCAGCGCGACATCTGGGCTGCTCAGTCGGGCCACCAGACGCCGGATCGAATCCTGCGTGTTGGGTATGGTCCCGTAGAACCGGATTTCTCCAGCCCGACCGTCATCGGCGAGCGCAACTGCAATCGTCTCTTTATGGACATCGAGGCCGACAAACTTGCTGATCGACATTGTCATTCTCCTTCCTGACAAGCTGAGCTTACGCCCCACCTGCCTCGAAGCGCGAGGCGAATGACGGTCATTGGGTCTAACGCTTGTTCAGAGCGCTTTCAGGGTGTGGAGCAGTAAGTGTGAAGCCCGTTTGATCGCGCCATCGTAACGGCCGAACGCGAACGCCACCGCCTCTGTCTGCCTCTGGATCATGCTGGAATGCCGTTCGAACGCCCGATCGACTGCGGCGAGAACATCGTCGGCACCTGATGCGACCTCTCCCAGATGCCAACCGGCATAGCGTGGATCGTCCTGCCAGCTTACGTCATGGGCATTGATGAAAGCGACCGGTCGAGGCGTGGCGATAAATTCGTAAAGCTGGCTCGACATGTCGCCCAGATAGAGGTCGGCCGACCTCGAATAGGTCATGTCGAAGAGCCGGGGAGAATCCAGATCGACGGCGATGTGCCCCGGCACGGCAAGTTCAAGCCATTGCGCCCGTGCTGCCCGATCCAGGTTCTCGAACGCGCGGACGTGGGGAGCGAAGACTAGGTTATATCGCTCCTGTTCGCGGAAGCGGGCGATGACATCGCGAGCGATGCCGATCGAAGATAGCGCGGGATCGAAATGGGGATTGTACAAGACGGTCGGGCGATGATTATCGAACAATCGTGGCCCAGCTGGCAAGGCCTGCAGATAGTCCATCTTCACATAGCCAATGGCCGAGAGCCGCTTCCGGTCCAGGCCCTGCGCGACGGCTCGCTCGATGTCCTTCTGTCCGGGCACGAAAATGGCGTCGAAGGCTTTCAGCCTCGCTTCGGAAGATGGCGCGCGATCACCGGCGCCGTGGCGGAAATGCACCAGTGGACGCCGCCATCCCAGCCACCGCAAGGCAGCCGAGGTTCGCTCCGGGACGATGATGGCCTCAGAATTGCGGGCTAGCCATCGGATCCGCGCCAGCAAGGGGCCTTTCGCCGCCGAGCGGATGCCCGTCACGCGCGCTGCGATTCTGCCTGCCCAAGGCCAGGCGATCTGCGTCACGGTCATCGCGCTGGCTTTCATCGCCGCGCCCACCGCGCCCAGGGCGGCGGCAGTACGATCGTCGGCGCAAATGCAGCAGACTGTGATATCCGGATGACTCAGGCTGAGTTCGGCAGCGACTGGAGCGAGATGCAGGACCTGATGCTCCCCTCCAATAAAGATGAAGGCGAGATTGTTCAAAATCGTCATGACTTATCCAGTGATCGCGCCTTTCGAGCGAGAAGCTTCTGTCCGTCCGCCCGGATTTCCCCTTTCGGCGTGACATGTCGGTAGAGTGTCTGCCGGGTGATGCCCAACTCGGCGCATAATTCGGCGACTTTTGTCTCTGGCTTCCCCATCGCGGCTTGGGCGAGGCGCAGCTTGGCGGGCGTCATTTTAAAAGGGCGTCCCCCATGCCGCCCGCGCACGCGGGCTGAGACGAGGCCGGCACGGGTACGCTCGACGATCAGCTCACGCTCGAACTCGGCAAGGCCGGCGAAAATCGCGAAGATCAGCCGACCATTAGCAGTGGTGGTGTCGATCGACGCGCCTTCACCCGCCAGCACCTTGAGGCCGATGCCACGCCTGGTCAGGTCGCCGACTGTGTTGACGAGGTGACGCAGATCGCGGCCGAGCCGGTCTAGCTTCCAGATCACGAGCGTGTCGTCGCGGCGTAGCGCTTTCAGACAGGCGTCCAGCCCCGGTCTCTTGTCGAGCCGGCCAGAAGCAGCGTCCTCATAAATGTGGTCGGGATCGATGCCGGCCGCGATTAGCGCATCGCGCTGGAGATCATGGACCTGGCTGCCATCCGCTTTGGACACCCGTGCATAACCGATCTGCGTAGTCACATATACGTCCGATTGCGTGACATGGCGGTGTTGCCCGTCAACTTCCTCCTGTTATTTAACATAATCCGTCTTTCAGTCTATGCTCCGTGAACAGGCGCGCTTTCCTGTTTCGTGACACGTCAACAGGATGTCGATGTCGCCCAAGACCATATTGTCGCCCGCGCAGCGCATGGCGATCTTCGATCCCCCGACCGACCGCGAGACGATCGAGCGGATTTACACTCTCGGCCCCGATGACCTGACACAGGTGATGAAGCGCCGGGGCGGAGCGAACCGCATCGGCTACGCTGTCCAGATTTGCTATATGCGCCATCCGGGCCGTGGCCTGCTTCCCAGTGAAGTGCCGGCCATCGCCATGCTCGCTTTGCTGTGCGAACATTGCGGGTGCCACCCTGATGATTTTCCAGCCTATGCCGCCCGCGCCACGACACTTCGCGAACATCGCGCGGAAATCGAGGTATGGCTGGGCCTGCGCCCTTTCAGCAGGGCGGACGTGAGGACCATGCTCTCCTTGGGGCTGGAGATCGCCGCATCGACCGATCGCGGCGAAACGATCGTTGCAGGCATGGTGGACCGGCTTCGGCTTGACCGTATCGTCCTGCCTGCTGCATCGACACTCGAACGTCTCGCTCTCATCGCCCGAACGCAAGCGCGCAAAGCCGCCAATATCGGTCTGATCCGCGACTGTTCGGCCGAACAAGAAGCTGCATTGGAGCAGCTTGTCACCTCTGACGATCACGGCCGCACCCCGCTTGGCTGGATACGCGACTGGTCGGAATCTCCCTCGGCATCGAACCTGAAAGCCCTTGTCGCTAGGCTTGACACGGTGAGGGCCATCGGGATCACGGCGGACCGCGCCCGCCGCATCCATGCCGCACGCTATGCCGTGATCGCGCGAACCGCCGGCATCGTCACCGCCCAGCACCTTCGCCGTCTCGAACGGTCTCGACGCCTTGCGATGCTCACGGCATTCGCCATCGAAATGGAAGCAGCGTTGACCGACGCCGCACTTGTCATGGTCGAAAAGATGGTGGGATCGCTGTTCCGCCGCGCCGATCGCACCCGATCGGATCGATTACTGGGGCAGGCAAAGCTGCTAAAGGACACCGCGCGCGTTCACGTTCAGCTCGGCCGCCTACTGCTCAACGCCTATGCCGATGGGGGCGATGCCTTCGCGGCGATCGAGGATCGTATGGGGTGGGATGAACTCGTGCGCAGCGTCCGCTGCGCGGAGGATCTCACCCGGGCAGGCGACGACGGCCTTGAGGAAGTGGTGGAGCGCTACCCCGCTGCCCGCAAGTTCGCGCCGACCTTCCTCGCCGCGTTCACCTTTCGCGCGTCGCGTGCAGGCGACCCGCTGCTCTCGGCCGTCGAGACGCTGAAGAAAATGTATCGTGATGGCCGTTCGGTCCTCCCGAAGCAGGTTCCGACGAGCTTCATCAAGCCGCGCTGGCGCAAGGTCGTGCAGTCGGAGGGAGGAACGATCGACCGGCGGGCCTATGAGATAGCGGTGATCGTCCATCTGCGCGAGCGCATCGGCTCAGGCAGTATCTGGGTGGACGGCAGCCGGGCCTACCGGACGCTCGACGACTATCTCCTACCCGTGCCAGCGTTCGAGAACATGCGCGCGGACAACACTCTCAATCTGGCCGTGGTGCCCGACTTTACGGCATGGATCGACGAACGGCGGACACTGCAGACCAAGCGCATGAGCGAGGTCGAGCGGGCGGCGGAGGCAGATGAGTTGACCGATGTCACCATTGAGCGCGGGCAACTGCTGATTTCTCCCTTCCGCCGCATCGTATCCGACGATGCCGAGACATTGAAGGCCAGACTCTACGCGATGCTGCCGCGCGTGCGGATCACCGATCTGCTGGTCGAGGTGGCGGCTTGGTCCGGCTTCTCCGATCACTTCGTCCATGCCCGAAGCGGAGCGCCGGCCTCAGATCAATCCGCGCTGATGGCGGCGATCTTGGCCGATGCAACCAATCTTGGGCTGGGCCGCATGGCGGAAAGCTCACGCGGGCTGACCCTGGCGCGCCTGCGCTGGACGGCGGAATGGCATGTGCGCGACGAAACCTATCTCTCGGCGCTGGCGGCGATCGTCGATTGCCACACCGCGCATCCGTTGGCGAGCGTATGGGGGCCAGGCGATACATCGTCGTCTGATGGACAGTTCTTCCGGGCAGGCGGGCGCGGGGAAGCGCGGGCCGATCATAATGCCCGCTACGGTTCGGAACCCGGCGTGCTGTTCTACACCCATGTGACCGACCGATTCACGCCGTTCCACACCAAGGTCATCGCCGCCAATGCCGGAGAGGCCGCCCACGTTCTCGATGGCTTGCTGGATCATGAAAGCGAACTGGTGATCCGGGAGCACGCGACGGACACCGCCGGCGCCGTCGATCATGTGTTCGGGCTTTGCCATCTGCTCGGTTTCCGCTTCGCCCCGCGTATCCGCGATCTCAACGAGCGCCGCCTTTACGGCCTATCACCGCTCGACCCCTGGCCGACCCTTCGCGCACTTGTCGCCGGTCCGATCAATGTTCGCGCCATCGAAGAGAATTGGGACGAAACCTTGCGTCTCGCAGCTTCAATCCGCGCTGGCACTGTCAGCGCCTCGGCCATGCTGCGCAAGCTCTCCGGCTATCCGCGCCAGAACCCCGTCGCGCGCGCCTTGCGGGAGATCGGGCGGATCGAGCGCACCCTGTTCATGCTCGACTGGTTCGATGATCCCGAACAGCGCCGCCGCACCGGCAGCATTCTCAACAAGGGCGAGGCACGCAACGCGCTCGCCCGCGCGATTTTCTTCAACCGTCTCGGCGAGCTGCGCGACCGCACCTTCGAGAACCAGCGACATCGGGCATCCGGCCTGACCCTCGCTACCGCAGCCGTGACGTTATGGAACACCGTCTATCTCGATCGCGCCATTCGTCATCTGCGTAATAACGGCATCGAGGTGCCAGACGAGTTGGTTACCCATGTCGCCCCCTGGGCTGGGAGCATATTGGCCTCACCGGCGACTATCTCTGGAGCGAAATCGACAAACCCCGTGATCGGTTCAGACCCTTGCGCATCCAACCAACATGGCGCCAGCCTTAGACCCAATGACCGTCATTCGCCTCGCGCTTCGAGGCAGGTGGGGCGTAAGCTCAGCTTGTCAGGAAGGAGAATGACAATGTCGATCAGCAAGTTTGTCGGCCTCGATGTCCATAAAGAGACGATTGCAGTTGCGCTCGCCGATGACGGTCGGGCTGGAGAAATCCGGTTCTACGGGACCATACCCAACACGCAGGATTCGATCCGGCGTCTGGTGGCCCGACTGAGCAGCCCAGATGTCGCGCTGCATTTTTGTTATGAAGCAGGCGGCTGTGGCTACGGAATTCATCGTCAGTTAGTGGATCTGGGGGCTGAATGTAGCGTCATTGCGCCATCGGTCATGCCGCGCAAACCTGCGGACCGGATCAAGACCGACCGACGTGACGCGATGACGCTCGCCCGATTGCTACGGTCTGGTGAATTGACGGCGATCTGGGTCCCGGACGAGGCACACGAGGCTATCCGTGATCTGATTCGTGGGCGACGCCAGGCGAAACACGATTTGGTTGCTGGCCGGCAGATGCTGTTGAGTTTCCTTCTGCGCCATGGGCGCAAGTTCGCCGGTCGATCCAATTGGACCAAGGCGCACTGGCGATGGCTCGGTGAGCAGGCGTTTGATGCACCTCACCAGCAATTCGTATTCGGCGAAAGCATCCGCCGGATCGAGGAAGCACAACAGCGCTGCGATCGACTGGATGCAATGCTGGTGGAGGCATTACCCTATTGGTCTCTGGCGCCGTTGGTTCAGGCTCTGCAGGCCTTGCGTGGTGTCGGTTTGATTGTCGCCGCCACCTTAGTCGCAGAAATAGGCGACCTTGGTCGGTTCGATACCCCAAAACAGCTCATGGGTTGGCTGGGGCTGGTCCCGTCTGAGGCGTCGAGTGGTGCCCGGACGCGCAGAGGCACAATTACGAAGACCGGCAACCGCGAAGCGCGAGCAATGTTGGTGGAGGCGGCCTGGTCGTATCGACTACCAGCGCGGGAAGAACGCCGCTATCGAGCCCGGGTCGAGGGACTGCCGGATGAAGTCAAATCCATCGCCTGGAAAGCACAAGTCCGACTGTGCCAGCGCTACCGGATGTTGGCTGCGTCCGGGAAGCCCTTGCCGAAGGTCATCACGGCGATCGCTCGCGAATTGGTGGGATTTGTCTGGGACATCGGGCGACGTATGCAGCCCGCATGACGACGGCATCTCAAGTTATTGGACCTAATGGGCGTGCCGCGAAGACCAGGCAAGATGGGTAACCCTCGGCGTACGTTGGGGCAGGTTTCGACCGACGCCCGTGGTTAGAGAGAGGAAGGCCCACGACGGAAATGGGAAATGCGGTGGTCAATCCGCGGATGAGAGCATGATCAATCGTCGTCGATCGGCTCGCGGCACACCCATCAGGTTCATCATCAGTTTCAATTACACCGGACCTCAGTTTTGGTGTAGGTTCTCTGCGGCTCCGCTTCTAAAATGACGGTCATGAGAGCGTACGTTTTTGTCCATCCTCTCACCGGACCCCAAGACAAGGAGATACGGCGGCGCGGGGTCACGGAGGCGCTGGCCGAAGCCGAGCTGCAGGCGGAAACCATTGCGCGCGCATCCGGGGTCAAACTGGGCGGCGTCCTCAGCGTCTCAAATCTAAGCTTCAACGGCCCGGGCCCATATGACGACATCGTGGTTACGGCACAGCAGGTCAGCGCGCCGCCCCCGCCTCCGCCTCCCCCGCCTGTTGCGATCGGACTGAAACCTCGCGCGATCGAAACGCAGGTGCGCGTACAGGTTGTCTACGCGATTCAACCCTGAGCGTCAGACGCCGTTGTTGCGATCAACAGGAGCGATACGCGATTTCCCATTTGGTCGATTGATGACTGACCGCTCCGTCGAGCACGACAGACAGGCCATAGCCGACGCCTTGATGAATGCCGATCGTAGCAGATAACTCAATTGCGGGCTCGGGGCATCAACTGCCGCGTTGATTCAGATCGGGTTATGTGACGTTTATACCTTTGTCTGCGTGCATCCGCCGCACTCAGACCCGGCGGCCAATTCTTGTGACAAGTTCGAAGATCCGAGATTGAGGCTGGCCCGGCATGATATGACCCTCGAACATCTGCCTGTTAAGGCCCGGTCATCTCCATTACCCTCCTCCCAGCGCATCTTTTTGCGTGTCATTGGAGGCTCTCCCGTAATCTACGCCATCGATGCGATGGTCTTGCGAAACCGGCCCAATGCGATCGCGAAAAACAGTGCGCCTATGACCGTTACCGCCAGAAACTGGGGCCAGACCACGTCGAAGCCGGCGCCGCGGAACAGGATCGCCTGGCCCAGTTCGACAAAATGAGTCGTCGGTGCTGCCAGCATGACGTCCTGGACGATCTGCGGCATGCTTTCGCGCGGCGTCGTGCCCCCCGAAAGCATCTGGAGCGGCAGCAGCGCCAGCACAGCGAGCATGCCTAACTGGGGCATATTGCGTGCGAGCGTCGCCATGAAGATGCCGAGCGAGGTCGTCGCGAACAATGTCAGTGCCGCGCCAATGAAAAATAACGTCATCGATCCCGCAACCGGAACGCCGAGCGCGCCCCGCACGACCAGATTGAGGGACAGGAACGCGGCCAGAAGAACGACGATCCCCATGGACCAGACCTTGCTCATCATAATCTCGAAGGGGGTCACCGGCATGACCAGCAGATGTTCGATCGTGCCGCGCTCGCGCTCGCGGATCAGCGCAGCGCCCGTCAGGACGATCGACAGCAGGGTGATCTGGTTGATGATCTGGGAGAGGCCGCCGAACCAGCTCTTGTTCAGCGTCGGATTGAACCGGGCGCGCAATTCCAGATCGACCGGTAGACCAGCATTGCCACGATAGCGCTGTACGAATTCATTCGCTTCGCCAAGGACGATCTGCTGAATATAGCCGCTCCCGGTGAAGGCCTGTGACATGCGCGTCGCGTCGGTGTTGAGCTGGACCTCGGCGGGACGGCCGGCCAGCACGTCGCGCTGGAACCCCGACGGGATGTGCAGAACAAAGGTGTAGGTGCCTTCGTCCATGCCAGGATCGATCTGCGCGGGCGCGATCATAACCGGCGGGGTAAATTGGGGCGGATAGAAGGCCGACACGATTCGCTGCGAAAGTGGTGATCTGTCTTCATCGACAACCGCGAGCGAGGCCTTGTGCAGTGTCTCGGGCATGGAGGACGCGGCCGTGTAGACCGAGAAGGTGAAAGTGAACACGATCAGCACAAGCATCATCGGATCGCGCCACAGGCTCCACAGTTCCTTCACGCCTAGGCGATAGATGTTCGAAAGCTTCTGGCGCATGTCAGCTTTCCTGCTTCTTGAGGAGCTTGATCGCCAGGCCGACGATCACCGGCACCGTGATCACAAGCGGCCAGAAGGAATTGACGAGATCGCTAAATCCCAATGCCTTGTTGAACACGCCGCGCGTGATGGTGAACATGTGGCTTGCGGGATAGGTCTCGCCGATCAACCGTCCCATTCCCTCAAGCGAGGACACGGGATCGATCATCCCGCCATAAGTGATCGCCGGGATCAGCGTGCCGACCATGGCCAGGAACATCGCCGCTACCTGGGTTCGCGTTACAGCAGAGGCGAGCAATCCCATTCCGGTCGCGATCAGCGAGAAGAGCAGCCCGGCGACCAGCATCGCGGCGATGCTTCCGTTGGGCGATACGTCGAAGAGCAGGGCCGACACGAGCACCATGACGATAAAATTGATCATGGCGAGCGCGACATAGGGCAACTGCTTGCCCAGAAGAAATTCCGCGCGCGTCACCGGCGTCACATAAAGGTTGATGATCGCGCCGGTCTCCTTCTCGCGCACGACCGCCAGCGCCGCGAGCATCGCCGGCAGCATCAGCAGAAGCAGGGGAATGACCGCCGGTACCATCGCGGGCAGGCTTTTGACGTCGGGATTGTAGCGAAAGCGGTTTTCCACCGCGATCGAGCCGCCCGTGGCGCCGATCCCGGCCATGCGCATCTGATCGGCGAGCCAGTGCTGGTGGAGGCCCTGGACATAGCCCTGCACGGTCTCGCCCCGCATCGGCATCGCGCCGTCGAACCAGGCGGCGACCGCGACGCGCTCGCCGCGCAGCAGGTCGCGCCCGAAGCCGGGCGGGATCTCGATGGCGAGCGCGAGATCGCCGCTTTTCATCCGCCGGTCGAGATCGTCATAATCGGTGATGGGCGGCTGCTCGAGGAAATAGGGGGAGCCGGAAATATCGAGCTGATAGCGCTGGCTGATGCTGCTCTGGTCGCGGTCCAGCACTGCATAACGAAGATTGTCCACGTCCAGGCTGATGCCAAAGCCCATCACCAGCAGCAGGATCACCGAGCCCGCAATCGCGAGGGTTCCGCGCAAGGGATCGCGTCGCAATTCGAGCGTCTCCCGCCAGACATAGCTCAGCATGCGTTGCACGCTGAAGCGGCGACGCCTCCCATCGGCTTCGTGGATTTGTTCAGCCTCCACGACAGGAAGCTCACTGACCTCTGCCTCGCCATCGCCGCCCGCCTCCACCAGATAGCCGATGAATGCTTCCTCCAGTGACGCTGCCCCCCGCTTTTCGACCAGTGCCGCAGGGGCATCGCTGTCAAGGACCCGCCCGGCATGCATCATGGACATCCGGTCGCACCGCTCTGCTTCGTTCATGAAGTGGGTCGAGATGAAGATCGTCACCTTGTCCCGGCGTGACAGTTCGGCCAGCAAATTCCAGAAGGCGTCGCGTGCGACCGGATCGACGCCCGAGGTCGGCTCATCGAGAATCAGAAGCTCGGGCTTGTGGACCATGGCGACAGCGAGGCTCAGACGCTGGCGGATGCCGAGTGGCAGCTGCTCGGGCAGTTCGTCCATCACCGCTTCAAGACTGAAGCGGTCGGCCATTTCGGTGACCCGGCCAGGAATATCCTCGATCGGCACGTGGAACAGTCGCGCGTGCAGCTCAAGATTCTGTCGGACGGTCAGTTCGCCATAAAGCGAGAAAGCCTGGCTCATATATCCAACGCGCCTGCGGGTCTCGATATCGGCCGCATCGACCTTCTTACCGAACAACCAGGCTTGGCCTTCGCTCGCGGACAGCAGGCCGGTCAGCATCTTCATGGTGGTCGATTTGCCGCAGCCGTTGGAACCCAGAAAGCCGAAAATCTCGCCCCGGCGGATTCGAAAACTCACATGGTCGACGGCGACGAAATCGCCGAAACGCATCGTGAGATCCTTCGCCTCGATGGCGATGTCGTCTTCATCCACATCGAGCGGAGGTATTACCACCGCCTTATGGCCGCGCTTCCTTTCTTCAGGCAGCAGTTCGGCGAAGGCGGCCTCGAGATGATGCGCGCCTGTGCGCTCGAGAATCTCAGCCGGCGTGCCGGTCGCAAGCAGTGCGCCGTCATCCATCGCAACCAGCCAGTCGAAGCGCTCGGCCTCGTCCATATAGGCGGTCGCGACGATGACGCTCATGCCGGGACGCTCGCTGCGGATCCGCGCAATCAGATCCCAGAATTGCGCGCGCGCCAGCGGATCGACGCCTGTGGTCGGCTCGTCCAGGATCAGCAGATCGGGATCGTGGATGAGCGCGCAGCACAGGCCGAGCTTCTGCTTCATGCCCCCGGACAACTTCCCCGCCGGCCGCGAAAGGAAGGAATACAGGCCCGTGCTGCGCGTCAAAGCATCGATCCGGCGACGCCGTTCAGCCGCGCCATGGCCGAAAAGCCGCGCGAAAAACTGGAGATTCTCTTCCACCGACAGCGTCGGATAGAGGTTCCGGCCGAGCCCCTGGGGCATGTAGGCGATACGCGGGCAAACAGCCTCGCGATGGCGCCGGTCGGTCATGGCGCCACCCAGCACGTGGACCTCGCCCTCCTGAACAGCGCGCGCACCCGCTATGAGGGAAAGGAGGCTCGATTTTCCGACGCCATCGGGACCGATAAGACCGACCATGCGGCCCGCGACGATGTCGAGGTCGATGCCCCGAAGCGCTTCCGCCTTGCCGGAGTGCAGGCGCACTCCGGCAAGGCGGACGACCGGTGGCCCCTCGGGGGGCTGGGGGCGGGCCACCGGTCTACTCCTTCACCACATTGGCCAGGTTCTCGGGCCAGGGGGTGTCGGAATCGATGCGCACATAGGCCATGCCGGGAAGGCCCGTTTTCACCATGGCGATATGGCGCTCTAGCAGTTTCGGGTCGATCCTGGCCCGTACCCGGAACATCAGCTTCTGGCGCTCGCTCTGCGTCTCGACCGTCTTGGGCGTGAACTGGGCAACATCGGCCACGAAGCTGATTGTCGCCGGGATCACATATTGCGGCGCGGCGTCGAGCACGAGGCGCACTTCGCTGCCGATACGGACGCGTCCCGCGACGGTTTCGGGCAGGAAGAAGGTCATGTAGACGTCCGCCAGGTCGACGAGGTTCATCACCCGGCCACCGCCGGCGACCACCTCGCCGGGCTGAGCGACCCGGTACTGGATGCGGCCGCTGCGGGGAGCGCGCAGGTCGCTGTCGCGAATATCGGCCTCGATACGCTGGATGGTCGCGCGCGCGGCATCGACATTGGACCGGGCGCCGATGACCTGGCTTCGCGCCGTGCCGATGGCGGAATCGACAGCGGCAAGTTGCGCTTTGGCAGCCTCCACCGCTGCGGTGGCGCCTTCTACCTGGGCCTGATCGTCATCGCGCTCCTGAACCGCGGTCGCCCCTTCGCGCGCGAGTGTCTCGGAACGCCCGAGCCGCTTGCGCGCCGCATTGAGTTCCGCCTCGCGCTGCCGCACGCCGGAAAATGCCGCCGCACGCTCGCTTTGCCGCTGCGCAACCTGGCTTTCGGCGATCAGTATGGCATTTTGCGCCTGGGCGAGCTGCGCCTCGGCCTCCGCTTTCTGGGCGCTCAGGACATCGATATCCATATGGGCGACCACCTGGCCCGCCTTCACGAACGCGCCCTCATCGGCGACGATGTCGCGTATCCTGCCGGGCGACTTGGCAGAAACATCGATTTCCACCGCCTCGATCCGGCCATTGCCGCTGACGATACCCTCGGGAAGCGCACCGGGCGCCAGCAAGCGCCAGGCAAGGTACAAGATCGCGACCAGCGTCACAGCGATGCCGCCCCGGATCAGCCATGTCTTCTGGGACGTCTTCATCGTTGTTGTTCTCCTGACATGGGATTGCCGGAGATGCCTGGGTCAAAACCCGGATCACCGACAAAGCCGCCGCCCAGGGCGGCATAAAGGGCGATGGCGCTGGCGAGATGAGCACGGCGCAGCTGCACCAGCGCCTGCTCGGTATCGAAAAGATCCCGCTGCGCATCGAGGACCTCGAGATAGGCTGAGCGGCCATGGTCGAACCGAAGTTGCGCCAGCCGCGCCCGCTCGCGCAGCGCTTCGAGCACGGTGCGGGTCGTCTCGATCTGCAGTGCCAGCTGGCGCCGCCGTACCAGCGCATCGGACACATCCCTGAACGCGCCCTGGACGGTCTTTTCATACTCCGCGACTGCCCCGACCTGCCTGGCCTTCATGACGTCGAGATTGGCCGCCAGCCGACCGCCGTTGAAGAGCGGTTGCGTGATCGTCGGCGTGAAGCTCCACGCCCGGCTGCCGTCGCCGAAGAGTCCGTCAAGGTCGGGGCTCGCCGTTCCGAAAGCCCCCGTCAGCGTAATGTTGGGGAAGAACGCCGCACGCGCCGCGCCGATATTGGCATTGGCGGCGCGCAGGCGGTACTCGGCCGCGATAATATCGGGGCGATTGGCGATCAGATCGGAAGGCAGGCCCGTCGGCAGATCGATCTGTGGCGCGGCCTGCGCGAGCCCGAGCGGACCCGGCGGGATCTCGACCGGCTGGCCGACAAGCAGGGCCAGCGCATTGCGATTGATCGCACGATCCTGTTCGAGGCTCTGCAGCACCGTCTGCGCCTGGGCGAGCAGAGTCTGGGCCTGGGTCATTTCGAGCTTCGAGCCTGAGCCCACCTCGTAGCGCCGGCGCAGGATCCGTAGCGATTCCGCACGGGTCGCAATCGTCTGCTCGGCGATCGCGACCCGCTCCTCATACTCGCGCTCGAGCAGATAGCCGTTGGCCACCTGGGCGATGAGATCGGTGGCGAGCGCGCGGCGCGCCTCTTCCGTCGCAAGATACTGGTTTCGTGCCGCGTCCCGCAGATTGCGCAGACGCCCCCAGAAATCGATCTCCCAGCCGGCGCTGAGCTGCGCGCTGACCTGTTTGACATCCAGGCTCTGGCTGCCGAGACCCGGCAGATTGATGATCGAGCGCCCGCGCGTGCCCGTCCCCACGGCATTGAGCTCGGGGTAGAGCGCGGATCCCTCGATCCGCCAGGCGGCGCGCGCTTCTGCGATGCGGGCAGCGGCAATCTGGATGTCGCGATTATTGTCGAGCGCCGTCGCGATCAGCGCGCGCAGATGGTCCTCGCGGAAGAAATCGCGCCACCCGATGCGAGCGATCGATGCGCCGCCCGATGTCGCACCGGGATAGTCCTGCGGAACCGGTTGCGCGGGCTGGACATGCGCGGGTGCGAAGGAACAACCGGCCAGAAGGAGCGGCATGGCCAGGACGATCGCGGCTTGCGTCAATCCAGGCCGGTGGTCCTTCAATTTCGCTGGAGCACTCATACCCTGTCGCGTCGTCCCCGTTTCGATAACAAATATGATCGGCCCCCGCGCCACGGACGCGGGAGCCGATGGCCCTGAGTGGCGACCCTCAGGCTGTGTCTTTGGGTTTTGCCGTCGTCCGCGGCGTGGAAGCGGGTTCCTCGGCGGCCTTGTCCGGCGCCGCCGGCGTCTTGACTACGGGCTGGAACCAGACAGTCAGTTTCTCCGTGAAAGCCTGCTGGCCTTGGGACGCCTGCGAGAATGCGTCCTTTACCGCACCCTGCCAGTCTTCGAACGCGGACCTGATCCGTGCCGATGCTTCCTCATGGCGCTTCTCGATTTCGCCAAGAAGGCCCGTCAACTCCCCGCTCTTGAACGCAGGGACGCTGGTTCCCGGCTTGAACTCCTTGAACTGATCGAAGATCGTGGACGCCGCCTTGCCGCTGACTTTCACATAGGTCTCACCGCTTTCGCGCGCGACCTGCGCGAGCGTCGCGGCGAATTGTCCATTGGCTTTGCCGAGCGAACTGATCTGATCGAAGGGATAAGTCATGAGGCTATTCCTTTTGTAACGGAACCTGTTGGAGCAGTTTCGGTCGCTTATGCTGCGGTGCGATATACGTGATGCCACTTAGACGGAGCGGCGCCCTCCCGATCGCCTATCCGTTGGCGATATATTGCCCTCCGTTGAGGGTGAGCACGGAGCCGGTGCAAAAGCCTGCCCTGGGCGACGCCAGGTAGGAAACTGCATCGGCGACTTCCTGTGGCGCGCCGAGCCGCCCGACCGGGATACCCGCGATGATCGCGGCGCGGACCTCTTCCCGGACCGCCGCCACCATCTCGGTGTCGACATAGCCGGGGCAGACGGCGTTGACCGTAATGCCGCAGGCGGCGTTTTCCTGGGCGAGCGCCTTCGTAAAACCAATGACGCCGGCCTTGGCCGCCGAATAATTGACTTGTCCGATTTGGCCCTTCTGGCCATTAATCGAGGAGATATTGATGATGCGCCCGAACCCGCGCTCACGCATGCCCTCGATCACGGCGCGCGTCATGGCGAACATCGAGTCGAGATTGGTCGCCAGCACCTCGCGCCATTGGGCCCAGCTCATGCGGTGGAACATGCCGTCCCGCGTGATGCCGGCATTGTTGACGAGCACCGAGATCGGGCCAAGTTTGGCGTCTACCGCCGCCACGCCCTCCCGGCAGGCGCCTTCATCCGCGACGTCCCAGCGGAACACCGATATCCCCGTCTTCTGACTGAACTGCTCGGCCGCCTTTTCATTGCCATGATAGATACTGGCGACCTCCCATCCGTCTGCCTTGAGTCCGACAGCGATGGCGGCGCCGATGCCGCGTGTGCCGCCAGTTACGAGAGCGATTTCTGTCATTCATCCGGTTCCCTTGGTTCAGGCTTGAGCCGCGACAATTCGGCCGCGCTCCCTCTCCGGACAATGCGTATGTATACTTATCAGTTTTGATATTGCGCCTGTTTGCACCAAGATCAAGCGCGATCTTTGAGCTGCGCGTGAAATCGGTCTATTGACGTCGATGTGACCGCCCCGAAATCCAGTTCCCGCAAGTCCTCCCCCCTCCCCGCCCGCGACCCGCGCGGGGGCAGGCCCACGCAGGGCGTTGCCGCCCGCCTTGGCGATCATATTCTCGAAATCGCGCTGGCGCGGTTCATCGCCCATGGTCCCGAAGGGTCGAGCATGGATGACATTGCTGCGGCGGCGAACGTATCGAAGCGCACGCTGTATGCACGCTATGGTTCGAAGAAGGGATTGCTGGTCGCGGTGATGCGGCACGGGATCGACGACCGGCTGAAACCCATCGCGGCGACCATGCGCACCGGATGCCTGCGCGAGCGCTTGCTTCGGACCGCGCAAAAGATGCTGGATATTTCGCTCCAGCCCGAGACCATAGGGTTTGAAAAACTGGCCTATTGGGTTCGCGATCAGAATGTCGACGACATCGACCTCCAGACCCTCCTTTGTATCAATCCGGGAATTCCGCTAATCCAGACACTGCTTGAAGAAGCGGCGGGCCCGGAAAGAGCGGCCGCATTGGATATGCGTTTTCTCGCCGTATTCATTTTCGATGCCCTGGTGACATCCCGGCGGCAACGCATCCTCGTTCGCAAGGATTTGCCGAACACACCCCACGCGAAAACCGCCTATCTCGAGCAGGCGACCGATTTTATCTTCAAGGCTATCCTGACCCTTTCGCAGCAACCCGAGTGCGAACCATGATGCCGCAGTGACGATATGCTGCGCAACGCCGCCACTTGTTCCAGGGGTCGGCGACACATTTCAATCGAGCTTGATCTGAAGGTCCGGATCGGCTTTCTCCATAGCGCGCCTGAAGGCCGGCCTGGCAGCGATGCGGTGCAGATAAGCACGGATCGCCGGATAAGGCGAAAGACCGACAGGCACGAACTCCCGCATGGTCGTAAGCGGGAACACCATCATGATGTCGGCGATGGTGAATCGATCCCCCGCAAGCCATGAACGCCCATCCGCCAGATGCGCTTCGAGCGCCTCCAGCCCGCGATCGGCGCGCTGGCGCATGACGGAAGCCATGTCCCCTTCCGCCATCAACATCATCATGCTCGGCATCAGCGACCCGTTGCCGAAATGATACCAGTATAGATAGACAGGAAAACAAGGGTCATCCGACGCCACGGACAGCCGCCCGTCACCGTGTCGCGCAACGATATAGTCGATGATCGCCCCGGATTCGGCGAGGCAAAGGCCATCATCGGTGATCACCGGAGCCGTGCCGGACGGATGGAGCGCCTTATATTCCGCGGGCGCCAGACGCGTGACCGGATCGCGCTCATAGCGCACCATCTCGTAAGGGATGCCCAGTTCTTCGCAAAGCCAGACGATCCGGTCCGACTGCGATATGCCAAGGTGATGAACGGTCAGCATCTTTGTCTCCGTGATTCTTATGTGATCAACGTCGTTCGGAAAGCGTCGCCTGCAAGACGGCGACCAGTTCTCGGACCAGATCGCGCAGCTCGGTGACATCCGCGTCCGCAATCGCGAGCTGCGCTGAAAGCGCTGCCGGCAGCACCCGCGCCGGTTCGCGTAAATCGCGCCCTTTGGGCGTCAACGCGATCAGGACGCGCCGCTCGTCGGTCACATCGCGCGTGCGGCTGACCAACCCCGCAAGCTCCATCCGTTTGAGGAGAGGCGTCAGCGTCCCACTGTCGAGATGGAGCAGGCCACCAAGCGATCCGACCGACTGGGGCGTCTCCCGCCAGAGAACGAGCAAGACCAGATATTGCGGGTAGGTGAGGCCGAGCTCGGCGAGCAGGGGCCGGTAAAGCCGGCCAAGCAGGTTCGATGCGGCATAGAGTGGAAAGCAGACCTGACGGTCCAGATCGAGCAGATCTTCGCTGACCGGCAATTCCATATGACGCTCTCCGACCATACCGCCATGACAGCCAGACGCAGCTACATCAGGCGCTTTGGCGCGCCAGATTCTGCCTCGATCACCTTACTGCCGGGAATTATTTATGACACAATATGATTGTGTCAAATGATTCTCCAGATCAGACCGCGGACGCACTGGGTTGTCCGCCTTCTCCCAGGCACGGATCGATCGGCAGGAGCGAGTCCACAAGCGGTTTGACGAGGGGAATACGAAACTTATAAGTATAGTTACTGATGGCGCGCCGCCGGGTTCACCGCGAAAGAAGCGCCACGCCGTTTCGACAATGAGAAAGCGGGGAATCAGGAGAGGTTGCGCGAAATGCGCGCGGTGAGACTCCCGGCCAGGAGTGTGTCCGTGCCCTCTGTGCGGGTCCCTTTTTTTTCTGGCCGGTGGCTCGCAAAAGCCGGAGACATGTATGCCCGATTTTGAGGACAAGGTCGCAATCGTCACAGGCGCGGCGATGGGATTGGGCGAGGCGATCGCCCGCGAACTTGCAGCATCCGGCGCGCGCCTCGTGCTTGCCGATATCGACGCGGACAAGGCCCACGCCCTTGCGGGCGAGATCGGTCCGGACCGGGCGAAGGCGCTGCGGGTCAACGTCGCCCAGCCGGCCGAAGTCGAAGCGCTGGTGGCCTTTACCCTCAAGAGCTTCGGACGGCTCGACGCCGCGGTGAACAATGCCGGCGTGGGCTCCGTCACCAAACCGACCGGGGAATATGATCTGGATGAATGGCGCCGGGTCATCGGCGTCGATCTCGACGGCGTTTTCTACGGCATGCGCTACCAGATCCCCGCGATGCTGGCGGGCGGCGGCGGTACGATCGTCAATATGAGTTCGATCTACGGATCGGTCGGCGCGCCCGGATCAGTCAGCTATGCGGCAGCCAAACATGCCGTGATCGGCATGACCCGCACCGCCGCGCTCGAATATGCCCAGCAGAATATTCGTATCAATGCGGTGGGGCCTGCCTTCATCCACACGCCGATGGTCGATGCCACGACCGACGGCCACCCGCCCTACGAGATGATCGCGCACCATCCGGTAGGACGCCTGGGGCAACCCGAAGAGGTTGCCGGGCTCGTCGCCTTCCTGCTGTCGGATCGCGCCTCGTTCATGACCGGCAGCTACTATCCCGTCGATGGCGGCTATCTCGCGCAATGACCCGCCTCACTTTCCAGCTTCAAGGACAATGATCATGGCCAGAATCGCGCTCGTCACCGGCGGCGTCAGCGGCATCGGCGCCGCGACCGCCAGGCTCCTCAAGGAGAAAGGCTATCTCGTCGCCGTCAACTATTATGGCAATGACGAGGAAGCCGATCAGTTCGTGAAAGACACATCCATCCCCGCCTATAGCTGGAATGTGGCGGACTTCACGGCAAGCCAGGAGGGCGTAGCAAAAGTCGTCGCGGATATCGGTCCGATCGACATTCTCGTCAATAATGCCGGCATCACCCGAGACGGCACGCTCCACAAGATGACCGAGGAGCAGTGGCGCAGCGTCATCGACGTGGACCTTGGCGGATGCTTCAACATGTGCCGCGCCGTGATCGAGAGCATGCGCGAGCGGCGTTTCGGCCGCATCGTCAATATCAGTTCGGTGAACGGCCTCTCGGGCCAGTTCGGCCAGACCAACTATGCCGCGGCCAAGGCCGGCGTGATCGGCTTCACCAAGGCGCTCGCGCTCGAGGGCGCGTCGCGCAACATCACCGCCAATGCGATCGCGCCGGGCTATACCGATACGGTCATGGTCGCCGCCGTGCCCGAAGAGGCGCTCAAGGCCGTGCTGGCCGGCGTGCCGGTCGGACGCCTCGGCACCCCGCAAGAGATCGCGCGCGCCGTCCTCTTCCTGGTCGAGGATGAGGCGGGCTTCGTGACCGGTGAGACCCTTTCGGTCAACGGCGGCAAATATCTGGCCTGAAGGCCCAAGGAAAGGAATTCCCATGAGCAGCAATGTCGTTCTGTGCGCGCCTGTCCGGACCCCGATCGGCGCCTATGGCGGGACCCTCAAGGACATGGCCGCGCCGGCCCTTGGCAGCATCGCGATCGCCGAGACCGTAAAACGCGCCGGCGTCGGCATCGATACCATCGATGCCGTCGTTCTGGGCCAGGTGGTCCAGGCCGGCGCGAAGATGAACCCGGCGCGCCAGGCCGCCATCGGCGCCAAGCTTCCTGACAGCGTGCCGGCCCTCACGGTCAACCGTGTCTGTGGATCGGGCGCGCAGGCGATCGCCTCGGCCGCCCAGGAGATCATGCTCGGCTTCAGCCATGCTGTCGTTGCAGGCGGCATGGAGAATATGGATCAGGCGCCCTACCTCATCGAGAAAGGCCGCTGGGGCTACCGCATGGGGGACGGCAAGCTCGTCGACGCCATGCTCCATGACGGTCTCAATGACGCCTTCTGCAACCAGCATTCCGGCTGGGTCACCGAGGATCTGGTCAGCCAGTTCCAGATCACGCGCGATGCGCAGGATGCCTGGGCGGTCCGCTCGCAGCAGAATTTCAGCGCGGCCCAGGCCGCCGGCCGTTTCGAAGAGGAGATCGTCGCGGTCGAAATCCCTTCGCGCAAGGGCCCCATCATTTTCGGCAAGGATGAGCAGAACCGGCCGGATACGAGCCTTGAAAGCCTGGCGCGCCTGAAGCCCGCCTTTCGGCCCGAGGGCACGATTACGGCGGGCAACGCGCCCGGCCTCAACAGTGGTGCTGCGGCGATGATCGTCGCCAGCGAGGACTGGGCCGACCGCAACGGCGTCACGCCCCTGGGCCGTCTCGTCGCCTTCGGTGTCGGCGCGGTGGCGCCCGGCCTCTTCGGCCTGGGCCCGGTTCCCGCCGTCCGGCAGGCGCTGGACCGCGCGGGCTGGTCGGTCTCCGATCTCGAGCGCGTCGAGATCAACGAGGCGTTCGCCGCGATCGCCATCGCCGTCACGCACGAGCTCGGGCTCGCCGAGGACATCGTCAATGTCGAAGGCGGCGCCATCGCCCATGGCCATCCGATCGGCGCGACCGGTGCCGTGCTGACCACCCGCCTGCTGCATGCCCTGAAGCGCGAGGGATTGAAGCGCGGCCTCGTCACCCTGTGCATCGGCGGCGGCCAGGGCGTCGCGCTTGCGCTGGAAGTCATCTGATGCCGGGCGGCGGTCTGACGAGGCTCCCCGCGGTGACGCCACCCCCGTCGGAGATCTGAGGATGTTCGACGAGGCTCCGTCGCTCGACAGTGGGTCGGGATCAGGCCAGACGCCTGATCCCGATGCCGCACGTCCGGGCGGCGGCGCCGGGCCCGGGCCTGCGGTCACCTTTGCGCTCTCGGTAAGGCGGCTCGAGAAATCATTCGGATCGCGCAAGGTCCTCGACGGCGTCTCGCTCGATGTCGCGCCGGGCGAGGTGGTGGGCCTGCTCGGGCCCAACGGCGCCGGCAAGACCGTCTGCTTCTACGGCATCATGGGCATCAACCGCCTCGACGGAGGACAGATCCTGCTCGGCGGCGAGGATGTGACAGCCCTGCCCATGGATGGGCGTGGCAAGCGCGGCCTTGGTTATCTTCCGCAGGAAGCCTCGATCTTTCGGGGTATGAGTGTCGAGGAGAATATCCGCGCTGTGCTCGAACTGCGCCTGCGCGACAAGGACGCCATCGACCGCAGGCTGGACGAACTGCTCGGCGATTTCGGCATCACAAGGCTGCGTGCCTTGCCCGCCCCCGCGCTTTCGGGCGGCGAGCGCCGGCGCTGCGAGATTGCCCGCGCCATGGCGGCCGACCCGAAGGTCATCCTGCTCGACGAACCCTTCGCCGGGATCGATCCCATGTCGATCGCCGACATCAAGGCGATGGTGCGCCAGCTCAAGGAGCGCGGTGTGGGCATTCTCATCACCGATCACAATGTCCACGAAATGCTCGAACTGGTGGATCGGGCCTATGTCATCCATGCCGGCAGGCTGCTCTTCGCCGGGGCGCCGCAAGCTGTCCTTCACGATCCTGACGTGCGGCGGCTCTATCTGGGTGAGGATTTCGAGGAGTGACGCCGGCCATCGACAGGACATGCCGCCCGGTGAGCCTCTGCACTTCCACCGAAGGCCGAGAGGGGGCCGTAAGGTCGGGCCCAGCGGTCATTCGACAATCACCAGGCTATCACAAGCGTAGCCCGAACCTGTTCCGAACGAGAAGGACCCATCATGAGCGCTGACACCCCGACATCGCCGCCCGACCCGCTCGACGGGATTGCGCAGACGCTGGACAACGCCGCGGGCGGCGCGATCGCACAGGTGACCCTCGGCCTCTCGCCCGCGACCCTGTACGAGGCCTTCTCGAACTGGGCCCTCCACCTCGCGCTGTCGCCGGGCAAGCAGTTGCAGCTGGCCGCGAAGATGGGCCGCAAACATATGCGCCTCTTCGACTATGCAGCGCGAAGCGCAGCCGACAGCGATGCGGCGCTCGCCATCGAGCCGCTGCCGCAGGACCGCCGTTTTTCCGATCCCGCCTGGCGAAATCCGCCTTTCAACATCCTCTCGCAGGCTTTCCTGCTCCATCAGCAATGGTGGCATGCCGCGACGACGGGCGTGGGCGGCGTCAACGGCCATTATGAGGATATGGTCCGGTTCACCGCGCGGCAGATGCTCGACATGGTCGCGCCGACCAATTTTCTGGCGACCAATCCCCTGCTTCAGCAGCGGATCATCGAAACCGGCGGCAAGTGCCTCGTCGATGGCTTTCAGCACCTCATGGAGGACATCGAGCATCTGGTGCGCGGCCTGCCTCCCGTCGGCGTCGAGGATTTCCGGGTCGGCGACACCGTAGCGACGGCCAGGGGCAAGGTCGTCTACCGCAACCGGCTCATCGAGCTGATCCAATATGAACCGACGACCGATCAGGTGCGCCCGGAACCGATCCTGATCGTCCCGGCCTGGATCATGAAATATTATATTCTCGACCTCTCGCCCGAAAACTCGATGGTCAACTGGCTGACCAGCCAGGGCTATACCGTGTTCATGATCTCCTGGCACAATCCGGGGACGCAGGACCGCGATCTCGACATGGAGAATTACCGGCTGATGGGGCCGATGGCGGCGCTCGACGCGGTGACGGCCATCACCGGCGCCAAGTCTGTCCATGCTGTCGGTTACTGCATCGGCGGCACCCTGCTCTCGATCGCGCTCGCCGCGATGGCGCGCGACGGCGACGAGCGCATCGCCAGCGCCACGCTGCTGGCAACCCAGACCGAGTTCAGCGAGCCGGGCGAGCTTGGCCTCTTCATCGACGAGGGACAGCTCAACCTGCTCGAGAAGATGATGTGGAGCCGCGGCTATCTCGATGGCAGTCAGATGGGCGGCGCATTCCAGATATTGAGGTCGAACGACCTCGTCTGGTCGCGCGTGCTCGGCACCTATCTCATGGGTGAGCGCGAATCGCTGAACGACCTCATGGCGTGGAACGCCGACGGCACACGCATGCCCTACGCCATGCACAGCCAGTATCTGCGGCGCCTCTATCTCGACGACGATCTTGCCGAAGGCAAGTACAGGGCCGACGGCAAGACTGTCGCCCTCTCCGCGATCCGCAAGCCCCTGTTCGTGGTCGGCACCGAGCGCGACCATGTCGCGCCCTGGCACTCGGTTCACAAGATCCACCTATTGACCGATGCGGAGATCACGTTCGTGCTGACCAGCGGCGGCCACAATGCCGGCATCGTCTCCGAGCCCGGCCATAAAGGCCGCCGCTTCAAGGTGTTGACTAGGCAGGCGGAAGGTCTCTCCTTTGATCCGGAAGAGTGGGAAGATCGCGCCGAACCAAAGAAGGGTAGCTGGTGGATCGAATGGGGTGAATGGCTGGCCCGCCATTCGGGAGCCCCGGTTGCGCCCCCGCCGCTGGGCGCCCCCGACAAGGGCTATGCCCCGATCGCGGATGCGCCCGGTCACTATGTTCTGGAGCGCTGAACGATGAGCGACCAGAACATGATCGAGAATCGAACCTTCGACGAAATCGAGGTCGGCGAGACGGCGAGCATCGTGCGCACCCTGGGTGAGCGCGACATCCAGCTCTTCGCGCTCGTGTCGGGCGACGTCAATCCGGCCCATCTCGACGCCGACTATGCGGCGACGGACCTGTTCCGGCGGGTCATCGCGCATGGCATGTGGGGCGGCGGGCTGATCTCCGCCGTGCTGGGCACCGAACTGCCGGGACCGGGCGCGATCTATCTCAGCCAGTCGCTGCGTTTCACGCGTCCGGTGGGTTTGGGCGACACTATCACGGCCTCGGTGACGGTCGCGGAGAAGCGGCCGGAGCATCGCATCGTGCTGTTCGACTGCCGCTGCACCAATCAGGACGGGGACGTCGTGATCTCAGGCCAGGCCGAGGTGAAGGCGCCGACCGAGAAGGTGCGTCGCCCTCGCGCGGCTCTCCCCGAGGTACAGCTTCGCGATCATGACGGCTATCGGCGCCTGATCGAGCTGACATCGAGCGGCACGCCCGAGAGCACCGCTGTTGCCCATCCCTGCAGCCCGGCTGCCATTTCGGCGGTGGTCGAGGCGGCCGACGCAAAGCTGATCACGCCCATCCTTGTCGGGCCTGAAGCCAGGATCCGAAAGGCGGCGCAGGAAGCAGGCAAGGATATCGCGGGCTTCCGCCTGATCGATGCCGATCACAGCCATGACGCGGCGGCAAAAGCCGTCGCGCTGATCCGTTCGGGCGAAGCAAGGCTGCTCATGAAAGGCTCGCTGCATACCGACGAACTGATGGGCGCGGTGGTTCCGTCCGCAACGGGCCTCAGGACCGAGCGCAGGATAAGCCACGCCTATGTGATGGACGTGCCCGACCATCCGACGCCGCTCATCATCACCGACGCCGCGATCAACATCGCGCCGACCCTCGTCGAAAAGGCCGACATCATCCGCAACGCGATCGACCTTGCCCATGTGATCGGCATCGAAGAACCCAAAGTCGCGATTCTGGCAGCGGTCGAGACCGTCAATCCCGACATGCCCTCCACGCTCGAGGCGGCCGCCCTGTGCAAGATGGCCGATCGCGGTCAGATCACCGGCGGCCTGCTCGACGGGCCCCTCGCCTTCGACAACGCGATCAGCGCGGCAGCGGCGAGCGAGAAGGGGATCGTCTCCCCGGTCGCCGGCAAAGCCGAAATTCTTGTCGTCCCCAATCTCGAAGCGGGCAACATGCTCGCCAAGCAGCTCACCTTCCTTGGCGGCGCGGACGCGGCGGGCATCGTACTGGGCGCGCGCGTGCCGATCATCCTGACGAGCCGCGCCGACAGCCTGCGCACGCGCCTCGCCTCCTGCGCCGTGGCGGTGCTGATGGCGCGGGCGGCGACCAAGGCAGCGCCAGGTCTTCCTGAAAGCGCGCGGGCATGAAGGCGGTTGTCAGCCTCAATTCGGGGTCCTCCAGCATCAAATTCTCGCTGTTCGTCCTCGATACGCAAGGAGCGTTGCAGTTCTCGGCGGGCGGCAAGATCGAGAGGATCGGCATCGCGCCGAGCCTGAAGGCCAGGTCGGTCGATGGCACGGTCCTGCTCGAACGCGGCTGGTCGGACGGCGCATCGCTCAGCCACGCCGATCTGCTGGCCGACCTTTTCGCCTGGGCCGCCGAGCATCCGCTGGAGGACCGGGAAATCATCGCGATCGGGCATCGGGTCGTGCATGGCGGCACCGAATTCGCCGCGCCCAGGCTGATCGAACCGGATCTGCTCGACGCGCTGGAGGCCCTCTGCCCGCTTGCGCCGCTCCATCAACCTCATAACCTCGCCGCGATCCGCGCCATCGCGGCGCTCTCCCCCGGTCTGCCGCAGGTGGCCTGCTTCGACACCGCCTTCCACCACGACAAACCCGCCCTCGCCACGCGCCTCGCGATCCCGCGCGCGCTGCACGATCAGGGCGTGCGCCGTTATGGCTTTCACGGCCTGTCCTATGAATATATTGCCGGGCGGTTGGCCGAGATCGACCCCGCGCTTGCATCGGGGCGGGTCATCGCCGCGCATCTGGGCAATGGCGCCAGCCTGTGCGCCATGGACGCCGGGCGAAGCATCGACACCACCATGGGGTTTACGGCGCTCGACGGGCTGATGATGGGCACGCGCTGCGGCAGCCTCGATCCAGGCGCCGTGCTGCATCTGCAGAGCCGGATGGGCATGAGCACCGCCCAGGTCGAGGAGCTGCTCTACAAGAGATCCGGGCTGCTCGGCGTATCGGGCCTGTCGAGTGACATGCGGACGCTCGCCGAAGCCGGCACAGCAGAAGCGGAAGAGGCGATGGCGCTGTTCGCCTGGAGGGCCGGCAGGGAGGCCGGCGCACTTGCGTCCTCGCTCGGCGGGCTGGACGGGATCGTCTTCACCGCCGGGATCGGCGAGAATGATGCCGCCATGCGCAGCCGCATTTGCCGCCGGCTCGAATGGCTGGGGGTGGAGATCGACGAGATCGCCAATGCCGGCAACGGGCCATTGATCAGCCTGCCTGACAGCAAGGTCAAAGCCTATGTCATTGCGACCGACGAGGAGCGCATGATCGCGCTGCATACCCTCAAGATCGTGGAGAAAGCAGAATGAAGCCGCTCGTGGATCTGGAAGGCAAGCGCGGCCTGGTGGTCGGCATCGCGAACGAACAGAGCATTGCCGCGGGTTGTGCCGCGGCCTTCGCGCAATGCGGCGCGCGGCTTGCGGCGACCTATCTCAACGAGAAGGCGAAAGGCTGGGTCGAGCCTGTCGCACAGCGCCTCGGCGCGGAATGGCTCGCGCCGTGCGACGTCCGCGAGCCGGGGCAGCTCGAGGCACTGTTCGACGAGGTGAAGCGCAAATGGGGCGGCCTTGATTTCCTGCTCCATTCCATCGCCTTTGCGCCGAAGGAAGATCTGCACGGCAGGGTCGTCGATTCTTCGGCCGAGGGCTTTGCCGTGGCGATGGATGTCTCCTGCCACAGCTTCCTGCGCATGGCGAAGTTCGCAGAACCGCTGATGGTCGACGGCGGCTGCCTTCTCTGCGTCACCTTTTACGGTTCCGAGCGCGTGGTCGAACATTATAATCTGATGGGGCCGGTCAAGGCCGCACTCGAAAGTGCCACACGCTATGTCGCGGCCGAACTCGGTCCCAGAGGCATACGCGCCCATGCCATATCCCCAGGGCCGATCGCGACGCGCGCGGCCAGCGGCATCGAACGTTTCGACGCGTTGCTCGAGCGCGCAGCCTCGGAGGTTCCCGGCGGCCGGCCAGTCGATGTGGAAGATGTCGGCGCACTCGCGGCCTTCCTCGTCAGCGATGCAGCGAAGCGGATCACGGGTACGATCATTCCGGTCGACGGCGGGCAGCATCTGATCGCATGACGCTCTCCGCCCCCCAATGGACGATGGCAGCCGCAATCTTGGCTGTTGCCGCGCCGGCGCATGCCGCCCCATCAATCGACGTCCTCATTCGCGACGCAGGCGAAAGGGATGACGATGGCGCCGTCTGGGTCGATCTGCGACTGTTGAACGATGGTGACGAACCGCAGGCATTCGCCCTGCCCGACCGCATCGAAGCCGTCGTCGAACGGGAAGGTCGAACGGATCGCGTGTGGCTCGATCGCGCGACCGATCTCCCGGACAGCCTGACCGTTCCCGCTGGCGGTTTTATGCGGGCGCGCTATCGGACCGCCGCCGCATTCGACGAAACCCTCGACGCCGCGGATATCTCGATCCCTGCATGGACGCCGCGGAAGATCGCCATTGCCTTGCGGCCGCTGTCCGCCCTTCCGGTATCGGCGGCGGCAGATCCGACGCCGCGCGAGGACCGGGTCGACGCGCCGAGGGCAGCGCCGCCGCCATCCGACCGCTCCGCCGGCAACGCGTTCGTCGCCAACCTGTCGGCCTATGAGCCCATCTATGCCGTCTACGGACCCGACACCAATAGCGAAGCCCGCATCCAGTTCAGCTTCAAATATCAGTTGTTCGGAAGCAGGCGCGCCGAAGGGTTGCCACGTTCCTGGCGCGACGGGCTGCATTTCGGCTACACGCAGCGCATGTTCTGGGATCTGGGCGCGCATTCCTCGCCTTTCCGGAACATCGACTTTCAGCCCGAGCTTTTCTACCTGACGCCCTCGGCGACGCTGGCGAACGGCATATCGCTCAGCGCCCAGGGCGGCATCCGGCACGAATCGAATGGCAGGGATGGCGATGCCTCACGGAGCATCAACAGTATCTATGTGGCGCCGATGGCAGCAATTCCGCTAGGCGGCGATTATCGGCTGTCGATCGCGCCGCGCTTGTCCCTGTTCGTCGGCGACAAGTCGGACAATCCCGACATTCGTCGTTATCGCGGCAACACAGGTCTGTTTATGGAGGTCGGGGAGGATAAAGGACTGCGCCTCTCCACCTCCACCCGGTTCGACTTTCGCAGCGGCAAGGGCGCGGTCAGCGCCGACATCTCCTATCCGCTGCGGCGGATCCTTGGTGGTGGCCCCGACTTCTATCTCTTCGGCCAGAGCTTCGTCGGCTATGGCGAGAATCTGCTCGACTATAATCGCCGCATGAGCCGCCTGCGCATCGGGGTGGCCCTCGTGCGATGAGCGCGGCAGACTTTCGCATCGAAGACGCGGGCGAGGGTCCCGCACTCCACGCTATCGGCGACTGGACCGCGCTGGCCATGGGCGACCTGGCCGAGCGGCTCCAGGCGGCGCTGGGGGAAACGCGCTCCGAACGGATCGACGTCACCCGGCTCGGTCATATCGACACCGCCGGGACGCTCGTCCTGCTCCGCAGCATGAACGCGGGTCATGATTTCTCTGCGTCAGGACGTGACGATTTGAAGCGTCTGACCGAAATGGTCGGGTCTGCGCTGGAAGACGAACCCCCTGCGCCCACCGGCAAAAAGGGCCTGTTCGCATTCTTCGAGCGTTTCGGGCGGCAGATCGTTTCGCTCGGCGCAGACGCCTATGCGATGCAGGTCTTTTCCGGCCAACTGATTGTCGCGGCGGCAAGGACGCTCTTTCATCCCCGCCGTCTGCGCCTGACCCCGACCGTCGCCATGATGCAGGACGCGGGCGTCAATGCGCTGCCGATCGTGTTCATCATGACCTTCTTCATCGGCGCCATCATTGCGCTGGTCGGCACCAATCTGCTCACCAGCCTTGGCGTCGAGGTCTTCACGGTGCAACTGGTCGGCGTTGCGATCCTGCGCGAATTTGGCGTGGTCATCGCCGCCATCCTGCTTGCCGGACGCTCCGCCTCCGCCTTTGCCGCACAGCTGGGCTCCATGCGCATGAACCAGGAAACCGATGCGATGCAGGTCATGAGCATCGACCGGTTCGACGCGCTCGTCGTTCCGCGGGTGCTTGCCGCGATCCTGATGATGCCGCTTCTGACCTTTTTCGCCGATATCGGCGGAATCCTCGGTGGCCTGCTGGTCAGCTGGGTGACGATCGACATCGCGCCTCTGTTCTTCCTCCAGCGCACGCTCGAGACGGTCAGCATCAACCATTTCTGGACCGGCATGAGCAAGGCGCCGTTCCTGGGGATCGTCATCGCCGCCGCAGGGTGCCGCCACGGCCTGATGGTCGGAGGCGATGTCCAGAGCCTTGGCCGACAGGTCACGTCCGCCGTCGTCCAGTCGATCTTCATGATCATCATGTTCGACGCGATCTTCGCGGTCATCTTCATGGTTCTCGATCTGTGAGCGGCCCCGGCACCGACGCCCCGCCAATCCGCGTCAGGGGTCTGCGCACGGCGTTCGGACCCAAGGTCATCCACGAGGATCTCGATCTCGAGGTCCGCAGCGGCGAGATACTGGGCGTGGTCGGCGGCTCGGGCTCGGGCAAATCCGTGTTGCTCAACACCATCCTCGGGCTCAAGCAGCCCGATGGCGGCACGGTAGAAATTCTCGGACGGAACATCGAGGACGAAGATGCCCAGGCCTGGGTTGGCCGCCACGTCGGCGTCATGTTCCAGCAGGGCGCGCTGTTCTCGTTCCTGACCGTCCAGGAAAATGTGGAGGCGCCGCTCCTCGAGCATAGCGGCCTGTCCCTGCCCATCGCCGCGGACATCGCCCGTCTCAAGATCAGGCTGGCGGGACTGCCGCCCGGCGCCGGGGCGCTCAGACCGTCCGAGCTTTCCGGCGGGATGCGCAAGCGCGCCGGCGTCGCGCGTGCCCTCGCGCTCGACCCGGCGATCCTGTTCCTCGATGAGCCGACGGCAGGGCTCGATCCGATCGGCGCCAACGAGTTCGACGAACTCATTCGCACGCTGCGCGATGCGCTGGGCCTCACCGTATTCATCATCACGCACGATCTCGACACGCTCTATGCGATTTGCGACCGCGTCGCCGTCCTTGCCGATCGGAAAGTGGTTGCAGTTGCGCCGGTCGCTGATCTCGAACGATCCGATCACCCCTGGATCCGCCGCTATTTTCTGGGGCCGCGCGGCCGCGCGGCGCATGACGCCAAGAAAGATCGTTGATGGAACGGCATGCAAGCTATGCCCTTGTGGGCATCATCTCGACCGCGCTGCTGGTAGCCGCGATCGTTTTTGTCGTCTGGCTCGGTGGCAGCCGCTTCGGCGGATCCGACGATCCCTACCGGATTATCTTCCACGGTCCGGTGCGCGGGCTGAGCGTCGGCGCGGAGGTGCAGTTCAACGGCATCAAGGTCGGCCAGATCGAACGTATCCGCCTGGATGAAGAGGATCCGAACAGGGTGGTGACCGACATCATTCTGACGCGCGGCACGCCGGTCAGGACCGATTCCCTCGCATCGACCGAGACACAGGGCATATCGGGTGTCTCGATCGTCCAGATCAGCGCGGGAACGCCAACAAAGCCCCTGCTGCGCAAGGCAAGCCAGAAGCGGCGCCCGGTCATTCAGAGCAAGCCGAACGCGCTATCGTCCCTTCTCCAGGGCGGAGGGCAGGTCGTCCAGAATGCAGGGGAAGCGCTGCAGCGGGTGAACAGACTTCTCTCCGACCGGAACATCGATGCGATCGGTGCGATGGTCCATGATCTCAAGCTCACCACGCACGAACTTTCCGCCAACCGAGGCATGTTCGGCCATGCAGCGTCTACCTTGGCCAAGCTCGATCGTGCTGCCGACGACATCGAACGCACAGCCGCTTCCGCGCGGGGGATTGTCGATGGTGATGGCCGCAATGCGGTGGCCGAGGTTTCCGGTGCGGCCAGAGAGCTTAAGGCCGCCATTGCCGAGGCAAGGCTCACCATCGCCGATATCGGCCGCCAGACCGACACCATCGGCACGCGAACGCTGCCGACCGTCAACGCCACCATGCAAAGCCTGCAGGAAACGGCCGAATCGCTCGACGCGCTGGTCCGGCAGATCCGCCAGAACCCGCGACAGGCGATCGGCAAGGATAGCGGCAAAGAACTGGAGTTGCCCCAATGAAAAAGAACCGACATGGGCGCGGATATTGCGCTTTGGCGCTACTCATGCCCCTGGCCGCATGCGGCGCCATGCTGGGCAGCGGCAAGCCTGACAACCTGTTTCGTTTCGGTGTGCCCGAGCGGGAGGACGCGCAGGCCGGGACTGCCAACGCCGCCCCTGTCACCCTCTCGCTGGCACGCATCAGATTTGCCCCCGAGATCGAGGGTGACCGGATCCTGACCGCGCGCGGCGACAGCGTTCTGTACATCAAGGATGCCCGCTGGGCCGCCCCTGCCCCGGATCTCTTCAGCCAAGCCCTGGCACGCCAGTTCGCGACGCAGTCCCCCCATGTTCGTCTCCGCACGCTGCGAGAAGGATCGGCCGACGCGCTTGTCCTGCGCCTCGACGTCGATCGTTTCGAAGCGCGATATGGACGTGACGTCCAGACAGACACACCGCCCGTCATTCTGGTGTCGGCAATCGCGGAACTGCTCGATCCGATGACCCGGCAGATCCTCGAAAGACGTCGGATTTCTGCCGAGGAAGCGGCCACGCTCAACACAAAAGCAGCAATTGTGGCAGCCTTCGACAAAGCCGTCGGCCGGGTCTCGATGGAGATCGTCGGCTGGTCGGTCGGCACCGCTCAGACGCGACCGCCCGTTGCAGCCGGCAGGAGCCAGTGAATGTCGGGTGACACGCGTCTGGCAGCGCTTACACCGGATGACCCGGCGCACCGCGGTGCGATCAACGACTGGACCCGATCGTTCGCCTCGGGGCTGCTACTCGTCATCGTCGGCGCATTCGCCCTGGCCCAACCGGGCGTGGCGGAATTCCTCGGCAGTAGCTTCACTGGCATGATTCTGATCGCCGGCGGTGCCGGGGCGGCTGCCACGGCCTTTCCCGCCACGGGATCGCAAAGCAATTGGCTGGACGTCATCTTCGGCTCACTCTGTGCGCTTCTTGGGTCGCTCGTGCTTGTCGAGCCATTCCGGGAGTCCGTCCCACTCGTCTGGATGGTCGCAATCTTGCTGCTCTTCTTTGGCATGCTGGAGATTATCACCGCCACCCGTTCGGTACATCAACGCGGATGGGTCGCGATCATGGGCCTCTTCAACACCATAGCTGGCCTTGGCCTGCTTTTGGCGGGCCCCTCCAGCGCATTGATGGCAATTGGCTTCAGCTTCTTCGCCCGGGGTTTGTTTCTCGTGCTGCTTGCGCTCCATCTGCGAAGCGCGGGACATCGCCCCGTCCTCCAACGATAACCCATTGTGACGACCAGACACTTCGCAGGGTCACGGGAGAGGCAGTATCATTACTTATACGATTCCAGGTTCGGTCCGCGTTATCGCCCTGGCTTCAATGCTCGAACGCAAGCAAGGGAGATTGATCGTGGCCTGGCTGGCAAGACTGCTTCTGGCCATTCCGGCCATCGTGGCGGGTTGGTTCGTTTCACGCGAAGATCCCAGATTCTGGGTCATCGCGATGGTAGTGGCGCTGGTTTTTCTCGCGCTCTCCTGCATTGTCGGGCTCTACGCGCCGCACCTGACGATCTTCGGCGGATCGCGCAAGCAGCGCCGGAAGAAGCGCGCTCGTCGCCCATTTTGAGCCGATATATGCCCTCCACTATCAACCTGTTTCTCGCCGCGGCGAGCCTCTGGCCGAGCCTTTGAGCGGCACGCCATCCCACGCCGAAGGAGGGAATTGATGAACCAACGAACAGCCGCATCCACGCCGAGCCGCCTTGCACGAGCCACCAGCATCCTTGCCGCAACGGCATTGCTCCAGCTCTGTCCAGCACCGGCAGCCGCAGCGCAAGCCGCTTCCGAACGATCCGACCTGACGCAACGCCAGACCCTGTGCGCGCGCTCGGTCGCCCTGTCGGGCCTCGAGCAGGAAATGGATCAGAATATTCAAAGCGCGCTCGAAGCATCCTTCAAGGATCTGACCGCCACCTTTCCAGATGATCCCAAGGCGGTCGAAGCCTACAGGGACTCCTTCGCCGAGGCGATGAGAGCAGCGAAGGCGCCCGTCCTGGCGCGGATGAAGGAGAGTTGCGCGGCGGCCTTCACCGTCGACGAATTGAACGGCATCAACGCCTTCTACGAAAGCAGCGCCGGTCGTGCATGGCTCGAGAAGGGCCGCATCCTCATGCGCCCTGCCCTTGCCCAGGCGATTGCCGATGTCGTGCCGGGCGTCTTCGCCGACACGCAGAAGCGTTTCTGCGCGCGTATGGGAGGATGTGAGACGGCGCCGGCGGCGCCCGCCCCGGCCGCTCATATATCCTGAGCGCGCGGAACACGGCGCATCAGGCCTTGGGCCTTGCCGGAGCACATTCGACGATGTCATTCTAAACCGCCATCCTCGACGCCGATACGGCAGGCCCAGTGGTTTGCCACCAACGGTGCCGGCCGGCGAATATGATCCCGGTCGGCAGTGCGATCGGATCGGACGCCGCTCTATCTGCGGCCGGTCAGCAGCAAATCATGGCCAAGATGCACTGGCAGCGCCCTCGACCGGCATTCGGCCCGAAAGCCTCGCACCTGATCGGGTTCGCCATCGATGCTGACATTGACGTCTTCATCAGCTTCGAACTCGATCCAGGAGCTTCGCGCGCGAACCGTCATGGCCTCGCGACCGGCGGTGAGATCGATCTTTGGCACGATAAGCAGGTCGAGCAGGCCATCATCGATCAGCGCGTCCGGGCAAAGCGGAATGCCGCCGCCGGCCTGGCGGCCATTCCCAATGGCCAGTGCCAGAAACATCCCCTCCCAAGCAAAGCCCTCAGCCCGAAAACGACCCCGGCATGGCTGGAACTCGCGGGCGCGGCTGACGCCGGTCAGGAGATAGGCCAGGCTCCCTAGCGCCTTTTTCAATGCCGGGTCTGTCTCAGCCGTTACGCGGGCACCGAACCCTCCCGTGATGATGTTGACGAAAGGGCGCCCGTTCAACAGTCCAAGGTCGATGCGACTGGCGGGCTCATCGATGATCATACGAAGACACGCGGTCAGATCGTCGACCCGAAGTCCGACGGACCGGGCGAAATCATTGGCCGTGCCAAGCGGCAATATGCCGAAGGAACAGTTCCCGAAATGCCGGTACTGGTGCGCGGTGACAAAAACCTCATCGACAGTCCCGTCACCGCCGCCCGCGACGATGCAATCGATCTCGCCCCGCGCCGCCTCCGCCACAGCCTCCCGCGTGAAACGCGCGGCATCTCCGGCCTCCCAGGTTACGCGCACACTTATCTGATGGCCATCTTCCCGAACGGACCGAACAGTCGCGCGCACTCGCTCGTCCTGCGCAGCTTTTCCATGAAGTATCAGCCGTAAACGTTTCAACCGGTTCGTTTCCCATTGCGGCAATCGTTGTCGGCCAAAGCTAGGCTGGAATGCCACCGCCCAACAGAGCCATCCGCGACAAAAAGCACCGCGCAAGGAAATCTGTTGCCCCGAGCGGCTAAGCAAGGAAACTGTTTTCGGTGCGACACGTGCGAATATGATCGGGTTAGCAAGGCATCGCCGCTCGAGGCGTCTCGCTTTTGCGTGATAATCAACGCCATGACACGAGGGTAAATGCTACGAACATGGTCTGTGTAGTTTCACGCGGACGCCTGGCCAGAGGTGAGCCGGAAGGCCGATTGGGCGATTTGAATCTCCGGATGAGATCACATGGCACGACTTCCTTAACACAACCGAGGAAGCCGCTTTCATCACCGGCTCCGCGCTTTCTGTTCATGCCGGCACAGGCGTCGCCCGACCGTCGCAAAAATCATGGTACAGGAATGAGGCCGCCCGTTCGATCCACGGAACTGTCAGCATCTCCATGTTTCTTGCCACGAGCGGGCGCTTTAGTGACCGAAGAGGATTGGCACATAGGTTCCTTCGAGAAGGTCATGCGTGACACCACCGAGGAAAAGTTCTCGCAGGCGGGAATGCGCCGCAGCACCGAGGACCAGTAGATCGGCCCGCTGGCTACGGGCCACTTCGGTCAATATCTCGGCCTGCGAGCGGCCTTCGGACGCCAGCGCATGCACAGTCACCGCATAGCCATGGCGGCTGAGGTTGCGCGCGATATCGGCGCCAGGATCGGACCCATGCCCCTTCGTCGAAGCATCGGCATCCACGGTCACGACCTCGATCCTTGCCCCCGGAACGGCAACCAGGCGCGCCTCGGCCAGGGCCCGCGTCGCCTCCGCCGTCGCGTTCCATCCGAGAACGAGATGTTCGAAGACCTTCGGCTGCCAGCCATCCGGCAACACGATCACCGGCCGACCGGAGGACAGGGCTACATTTTCCAGCAAGCGTCGGCGCAGACGCTGGCTCGTATAGGCTGCCGCCGGACCGAACAGGATGAGGTCCGCATAGCGCGCCTGAACCGGCGCCTTGTCGAGCAACACGGCCGGATCATCGCTCAGGATCCGCACTTCCACGCCGTCACGCGCGACCAGTTTGGCCACCCTCTCCTGCTTTTCCTCTGACGCCTTGAGGAAATCGGTCAGGGCGATGTAAGGCGGGGCATATGCCAAAGCGTAATCGGGCGTTGGAATGGCCGACATGATCGCGATGCTAAGGTGCGCGTCATGGAAGCGGGCGAAGGCGAGCGCATCCTTCAAAAACTGCTCGTCAGCCTCGCCAGTGTCCACGAACGCCAATATGTCCTTCAGCATCTGTTTCGCCTTTCCTGCTTCCGAAAGGCGATCCTTCCCGAAATTCACGGCGCTATCATTTGGTGATAATACTTAAGCCGGGTGCGTGCGGCCTTGCTTTCACACGCGCCCCGTCGCGCGATCGACCGAAGCGATAAGGCGCCTCTCGGGCAAGGGCTTCTCCAGGACTTCCACAAAGATCTCGTCGCCCTGTGCCGCGGCGACATAGGCGGCGCGGTGCGCGGTGACCAAAATGGCCGGGCTCGTCCAGCCATTGGCCCGCAAGCGACGTACCAACGTGACCCCATCCATGCCGACCATGCGAAACTCCGTGATCAGGCAGAGCGCTTCGTGGATTGCGGGATCCACCAGTGCCTGAACCGGACTGGAATGCGCACGAACATCATAGCCGCAACCCTGCAGGGTCAGCTGGCACGATCGGCGGACCATGACGTCGTCGTCGACCAGGACGATCCTGGGACGGGCTGGTGGCGCCGGAGCGGTCATTTCTTGCATCCTCGCACGTGCCGAATTGTCCTTCATCGTTTCCAATATGTGTCCGTATGATGACGCGCGTCCCTACGTAACGTTCCTATGTCGGCAGCGCGCCCAAGCCTTTCTCCCGAGACGGTCATCCCCGCTGCAGCCCGGAGGGATGACCGCGTAGCATTGCTTATTCGGGTCGGCGCCGCCCTCCCCTATTGTCACCTTCGAAAAACGACCGGAGCATCGAGAATGACAGGTTCGCAGGTGTTATCGAACTGGGACGCTCAAACCCTATGAACCGCAGGCAGCGCGCGCCGACTCAATGGCTGCAGCTATTGCGCCCTGGATGGCTGATTACGTGACGGCTCAGCCCATCAACGCCATGTTGCAACTCGAGTATCTCGGCCTCGCGCTCGCGCTCGGGCTGCTGATCGGTGTCGAGCGCGGATGGGCCCATCGCGAAGCGGAGGCAGGCTCCCGCATTGCAGGGATTCGCACTTTTGGGCTGATCGCTCTCGCGGGCGGCCTGGCAGGGCTGATCGGCTCCACAGTTCATATCGCTCTCGCAAGCATATTGGTCGCCGCAGTGGCGGCGTTGGTAGTGATCGGATATCGGCAGTCCCTCGCAAATGCGCCGGATGTCAGCGCAACGATGGCCATCGTCATGCTGCTCACCCTCTGCATAGGGTTGCTCACGACGATCGGCCAACCGGTCGTAGCCAGCGTCACAGCTGCGGTTGTGACGCTGGTCTTGTCGCTGCGGCATCAGTTGCATGGATGGCTCGGCCGCCTCAGCGAGATCGAAGTCCAGGCCATAGCGCGTTTTGCCCTGATCGCGCTCGCCATCCTGCCCCTTCTCCCCGACCGCGCGATGGGTCCCTATGATGCGTGGAGCCCGCACCAGCTCTGGACGATGGTCGTTCTTGTCTCCGGTCTCTCCTTCATGGGCTATGTTGCGTCGAAGAGGCTGGGACCATCACGAGGCACGATCGCTACGGCCGCCGCCGGGGCCATGGTGTCATCGACGGCGGTCACGGCTTCGCTTGCGACCCGTCTTCGCGCAAACGATGAAGCGCCCGGCATATTGATTGCGGGGATCGCGGCCTCCTCTGCGGTGATGTTCGTGCGCGTTCTGCTGATGGTCGCAGCCATCGCGCCTATTGCGCTGAGGTCACTCACCTTGATCATCGGACCCGCGGCACTGATCAGCCTGATTGCCGCCTGGTGGTCGTTGCGTAAGGTGGCCGGGCAGCAGCAGACCCATGAGGAGCAGATCGCGCTTCGAAACCCGTTCGATCTTGGACCAGCGCTGATCCTCGTGGCTCTGGTCATGATCCTCTCCGTCTTCGCTCGCTGGGTCCTTACGCACTTCGGCGATGTCGGCCTGGCGACAGTGCTCGCCATTTCCGGGATGGTGGACGTCGATTCCGCCATCATCACCATGGGTGGTCTGCCGCCAGGCAGTCTTGCGCCACTCACGGCAGGCTTGATCCTGGCGGCACCGGTTCTCCTCAATACGGCCTTGAAGGCAGGTATCGCCATCGGGATCGCAGGGTGGCGTCGCGGCTTTCCCGCGGCACGCCCGCTCCTGCTCAGCATGGCGGCAGCGTTGCTCATGCTTCCGCTTTTGCTGATCGATGTGCCACTGCCCTTCTGAAAGACATCACGGCTATGGCTAGCCGGCAGGGCAAAGCTGGTCTCCTGACAAGGGCTCTGAGGGACAGCCCTTGTCAGGAGTGATGGTCATTGCTCGCCATGGAGTAAGGGCCGTAGGGCGCGCCATAATGGGTTGCGTTGGGCGCGTCACCCTCCGCCCCGCCAGATGGAGGCCTGTGTGAGGCGTGTCGAGGCGTGTCGAGGCGTGCGAGAAGACACAGAACTGCGAAGCCATTGCCAGCAGCGTTGGAAGCTCCACAGAAAACTACGGGGATTCCCCAAGTGTGTCGCGTCTGCCTGTCTTTTAGGGTCCCTCGCACAGGCAAGGAGGTGATCGATGCTCAAGGATCTCGTCGCAATCGTGGACAATGGCGACAAGAGCGCAGCATTCGTGCAGCACGCGATCGGCTTCGCCAAGGCACAGGACGCCCATTTCGCGATCACCTTGCTGACCGACATTTTCTGGGACCCCGCGATCCTGCCACCCTATGAAGCCTATGCGGGCGTCTTCGAAGAAATTGAGGCCGAGCAGTCGCGCAGGATCGCCACGGTCAAGGCACTGGTCGAGCATGCCCCCATCGCGGTCGAAGTGCGCGCGGTAACCGACGCGCCAGCCTATCTGAACGGCGCGGCGAGCGTCGAAGGTCGCTATGCCGACATGCTGCTGGTTGGAGGGCCATCTGCCTTCGAAAACCCAAAATTGCGACGCCGCAGCGTCGAGGCCGCACTGATGTCGTCCACGGGCCCGATCCTCATCCTCCCCGATGACAGCCAGCTCGAACGGGTTCGCCATGCGGTTCTGGGCTGGGATGCGTCGCCGGAAGCCCGCCGCGCCGCAAGGGATCTGCTGCCGGTACTCGACCCCGGCGCACATATCGATATCGTCGCGGTCGACGCCCAACCCAGCGAGACAGGGCATGGCGCCTCACCCGGCACCGATATCGCACGTCATCTCGCGCGCCATGGCTTCGACGTGGAGGTGCATCAACAAAGCTCCGTCGGCCGGACCGTGTCGGACGCGCTCGAGGAATTTACGAGTTCGTCCGGCGCTGACCTACTCGCGATCGGCGCATTCGCACATTCGCGCGTACGGGATATCTTCCTGGGCGGCGTGACGAGGCAACTGCTGCAGGACGTGCGCATCCCGCTGCTTCTCTCGAGATAGGTCGGCGCTTGCTGGCGTCTGCCATAGCGGTGACGATGGCCGCATGGCATATCTAGAGAATCATTGGGGCTTCTTTTACCTCTCGACGGAATGGATCATCCGCCTCGCGATGGTCATTGCGGTCCCGTTCCGAAGATCGCCGGAGGCGGCGCGCAGCTGGCTTTTGCTGCTCTTTTTCCTGCCGATCCCGGGACTTGTCCTGTACGTGCTGGTAGGTCGGCCGCGCTTTCCCAAGTGGCGGCAACAGCGGTTCGCAGGAATGCCGCGATCAGGCCAGGCAGACGCCGTTATCGCAGCCGCGACGAGGATGTTCGCGCCATGCATCGAGCATGGACGGACGCCGATCGAGAAGCTTGTCAGGAACCTCGGCCAGTTGCCTGCAGTCGGCGGCAATGCCCTGAACCTGCTCGACGATTACCAGGGCGTGATAGATCGTCTGTGTCGCGACATCGATGCAGCGCACGACCATGTCCACCTCCTTTCCTACATATTCGCCGACGATGCCGTGGGAATGCACGTGATCGAATGCCTTGGCCGTGCGACCCGGCGCGGCGTGCGGTGCCGGGTCATGATTGACGCGCTGGGCTCCCGGCCTTGGGCCTCGTCCGTCCTGCGCGCCTTACTTGCGCAGGGTGTCGAGGCCCGCGAGGTCCTGCCGGTAAGACCATTTCGTTGGCGGCCAGCACGCGCCGACCTGCGCAACCATCGCAAGCTCTGCATCGTCGACGGGGCAATCGGCTATATCGGGTCGCAAAACATCGTCGCGGCCGACTTCCGTCCGGGCATTCGCAACGAAGAACTGATGGCGCGCGTCGAAGGCCCGATCGTCGCCCAACTGCAATCGGTGTTCCTGGCGGACTGGTATCTCGAGACCGAACGGCAATTGGATGGCCCGACGCTTATCCCACAGCCGGTCAACGCTGGCGACATATCGTTGCAGCTCCTTCCCAGCGGACCCGATTACCCGGTGTCGGGAAGCGAACGACTGACCGTCGCACTCCTCTATGCCGCGCGAGAAAAGGTGGTGGTGACGACGCCCTACTTCATCCCTGACGAAGGCCTCATCGAGGCGATCCAGTCGGCCGTGCTACGCGGCGTGGATGTTCGCCTCGTCCTGTCGCTCGTACAGGATCAACGGCTCGTCGGCCTCGCCCAGCGATCCTTCTACGCGGAGATGCTGCGCAGCGGCGTCAGGATATTCCTCTACGAAGATCGATTGCTTCACGCCAAGCACGTCAGCGTCGATGGCGATCTGGCGACGATCGGGTCCAGCAACGTCGATATCCGGTCCTTCACGCTGAACGCGGAAGCCAATCTCATCCTCTACGCTCCGGACCAGGTCCGCCGACTCAACGCCTTGCAGGAGCGTTATTTTGCAGGAAGCCGCGAGCTACTGGCGAAAGACTGGGCCAGGCGCCCCTTTCATCGCAAGATAGCCGAGAATCTGGCGCGCCTGATCAGCCCGCTCCTCTGAATGGAACGATCGCCGGCGCGCCGCAGAGGTTGCGGTGGGTTCACCGCAATCCTGGGGGCCTCGGCTCAGCATCAGCGGACACGTGCGTGCACTTCGAATGCGCGCCCCATAGGCCCAAAAGAGGGCGCTAACCTGAGCATGTGAGCCAGCATCTGCGGGCCCGCGTTCCCAATCGGGATTTGCGCTAGCGCCGATCCCCGGTCAGCTGGAGCAGGAAGGTGAACAGGTTGATGAAATCGAGATAAAGCGTCAGCGCACCCATGACTGCGGATTTGCCGAGGACGTCCGAACCCTGGATCGTGAAATACATTGCTTTGATCTTCTGGGTATCGTGGGCGGTGAGGCCCGCAAACAGCAGCACGCCGATCGCGCTGATGGCGAATGCCATGGCGTTCGATTGCAGGAAAAGGTTGATGACCATCGCAACCAGAAGGCCAACGACGCCCATGATGAGGAACGTGCCCATCGCCGAGAGATTCCTCTTCGTCGTGTAGCCGAAGAGACTGAGACCGGCGAACGCGGCTGCCGTCGCAAAGAAGGTCTGCGCGATCGACGTGCCCGTATAGACGAGGAAAATCGTCGACAGCGACAGGCCCATGAGCACCGCGAAGACCCAGTAAAGTCCCTTCGTGGCACCGAGCGAAAGCGTGTCGGCTCGGAAACTGAGGACCATGACGATGCCCAGCGGCGCAAGCATCACGACCCACTTGAGGGGCCCGCCCTGAGTGAAGAGCTGCGCAGCAAGCGAGGTTTCACCACCGGAGGCAAACAACAAGGCGACGATCCCGGTGAGCAGGACACCCGACGCCATGATGTTGTAGACAGACAGCATATAGGATCGCAGCCCGCGATCCAATGCGGCCGCGCCAACCGCTGTGGTTGCTGCGCGTGGAACGGCATTTGCCTTCGGGTCAGACCATCGTGCCATCGAACTCGATCCTTTTCAGCTAAGCGGCGCTTGAATGGCACCGGAACAATCTCTGGAGCTTTGATCTGAACATTCGCCGTTCGGCCCGCGGGGCTGGAGCCCCTTATTTGCCGCCCTTGTTTGCATCCGCCTTTTCGGCCTGTGCATTGCCTTGCAACAACGTGAACCAGGGCTTGAAAAGAGTATCGTATGGTGTCGCGCTCTTGGCATCGAGACTTGAGCTTACCGTCGATGAGAGGCTGTTCTGCCAGTCGGCGACCGCTTCTTCCACCTTCTTCGCCGTTGCTACCCTTAGCGATTCCAGCTCGCCGAGATAGTCTTGCAGATGGCCGGTGTTTGGCAAGGAAACCGCGCCGCCTTCGGCTTTCTTCGAAATCGCAGCGCGGGTCTCTTCGGCCACCTCGGATGCTCCTCGCCCGCCGATCTCGATGATCGTCTGGCCGCTTTCCCGCCAGGTTTCGGCAAGCTTCAGCGCCAGACGCATATTCGCCTGCGTCAGCGCAAGCATAGTGTCGAGGGGTTGCGCCATGCCGGCATCTCCAGTTTCTTGTGGGTTTGAGGCGCCGTAGGGGGCGCTCATGGTAAAATCGCAAGCCTCGGCGCGGCTTGCCATCGGGACATGTACGTAACTCAGCAGACCGCCTAACTGCGGCCCGACGCGCCTCGGACCGCAGGCATCGCGCCAAAGTCCTCCGTAAAGACACGCATATCGGCCGTGCGGAAAACGACGATAGCTATCGGCCATGCGAAGTGAGCCTGGTGCCGTGTCACCCTCCCCCATTTTGTCCAAAGGGCATATCGTCGCCGTCCGGGGTCCCGTGGTTGATGTACAATTTGGCGTGGGTAAGTTGCCGCCGGTCAACGATGCGCTCCATATCGACGCAGGATCGGCAGGAACGCTGGTTGCCGAGGTGCAAAGCCATATCGATGAGCATATGGTGCGCGCCGTTGCCTTGCAGACAACGAGCGGCCTCAACCGCGGTGCCGACGTTGAGGCTACCGGCGCCGCGATCATGGTTCCCGTTGGGGATGAAGTTCTCGGACGCCTCCTGACCACGACCGGCAATGTCGGCGATGGCGGCGCGGCTCTTCCTGCCGATGTGCTCCGCCGGCCGATACACCGGCCCCCGCCCGCGCTTGAACAGCAAAGCGCCGCCACGGCCATGTTCGAGACGGGCATCAAGGTTCTCGACCTGCTCAGTCCGCTGGCGCAGGGCGGTAAGGCAGCGATGTTCGGCGGCGCGGGCGTCGGCAAGACCGTGCTCGTCATGGAACTGATCAACGCCATGGTCGCGCGCTACGAAGGCGTGGCGGTGTTCGCCGGTATCGGCGAGCGTTCGCGCGAAGGTCATGAGCTGCTCACCGACATGCGCCAATCGGGCGTCATCGCGAAGACCGCGCTCGTCTTCGGTCAGATGAATGAGCCGCCGGGCGCGCGCTGGCGCGTTGGATTGACTGCGCTCACCATCGCCGAATATTTCCGGGACGAGCAGAAGCGCAATGTTCTGCTGCTGATGGATAATGTCTTTCGCTTCGTGCAGGCTGGCAGCGAGGTGTCCGGGCTCTTGGGGCGGATGCCGTCGCGCGTGGGCTACCAGCCCACCCTGGCGAGCGAAGTGGCCGCGCTTCAGGAGCGTATCGCATCGGTCGAAGGCGCGTCGGTTACCGCAATCGAAGCCGTCTATGTCCCGGCCGACGATTTCACCGATCCTGCCGTGACTGCGATCTCCGCGCATCTGGACAGCAATGTGCTTCTGTCGCGCGCGATGGCGGCCGAAGGGATGTACCCTGCGGTCGATCCTCTCGGATCGTCGTCCATCCTGCTCGATCCGGTCGTGGTGGGCGAGGACCATTATGCACTGGCCCAGACAACCCGGGAGACGATCGCCCATTATCGCGAGCTTCAGGACATCATCTCGCTGCTCGGTATTGAGGAACTGGGGCAGGACGACAGGCTGGCCGTGGGCCGCGCACGCCGGCTCCAGCGCTTCCTGACCCAGCCTTTCGTCGTGACCCAGGCGTTCACCGGCCAGCCGGGGCGCTCCGTTCCGCTGGCACAGACGCTCGCCGGCGTGCGCGCGATCCTGGCGGGTGAAACCGACGATTGGCCCGAAAGCGCCTTCTACATGGTCGGCGATCTCGAAGAAGCCCGAGACAAGGCGGGCAAGAAGCCATGAGGCTGCGCATCACCGATCCCACCGCGATCGTCATCGACCGCGATGTCGCGTCCGTTCGCGCCGAGGATGCGAGCGGCAGCTTTGGTATCCTGGCGGGCCATGCCGATCTGGTCACGGCTTTGGAAATCTCCGTCGTTTCCTGGCGGGAGCCCGATGGCCGGCCCGGCTTTTGTGCCGTTCGCAACGGCATCCTGACCGTCAGCGATGGCACCCGCGTCGACATTGCGACCCGTGAGACGCATCTCGGGGACGATCTCGAGGAACTCGAAGCCATCGTGCGCGCCGGATACCGGACGCGCATCGAGGCCGAACGCAGCAGCCGCACGGCGTCCGCGCGATTGCGGATGCAGGCCATCCGCCGCATGGTCGAGGCCCTGCAGGGCGGACCGACGGACATGGGCTTGTGACCGAACCCTTGCCACCCCCGCATGAGCGCATGGTCGAAGCCGTCCGGGAGCGCGCCGAACGTCGCCGGAAGGCGCGGAGCCTGCCTTCCTTCGCTCGTAGTTTCGGCCAGATCGGCGTGCTCGGATGGCAGATCGTGGTGCCGGCGCTGGTCGCGCTCGCGATCGGCCGCTGGCTCGATCATCGTCTCGCCAGCGGCATCTTCTGGACAGCCCCATTGCTGATCCTCGGGGTCGGGCTTGGCTGCTGGTCGGCCTGGAAATGGATCAATCGGCAATGACTATCTTTTTTGCCATCCTCTTCCTCATGCTCGGCGCGATGGTCGGGACCGTGCATTTCGCGTTGATCGCGAAGGACGCCGATCTTCTCGTCCATGGCGGATCGGCCCTGATGGCAATCGCACTGCGTATCGCGCGGATGCTGCTCACTGCCGGCGTCCTGATTTCTGCGGCGCTGCAAGGCTTGCCCACGCTTCTCGCCGCGACGATCGGCTTCTTGATGGCCCGGCAGTTAGTCCTTCGCCGTGTGCAGGTGAAAGCATGAAGTTCGCGTCTCCCCTCGAAACGCATGTCCTGTTCGCGATCGGATCGGTGCCAATCAGCCAGCCCGTTGTCACGACCTGGGGCATCATGGCGGTGCTGACAGTCGGCAGCTGGCTTCTGACGCGGCGGCTTGCGCTTCGTCCTTCCCGCACCCAGGCGGCGCTCGAACTGCTCGTCACCACCATCGCGCTCCAGATCCGCGAAACGATGGAAACCGAGCCCCGGCGCTATCTGCCCTTGATCGGCACGCTCTTCATCTTCCTGCTGGCCGCCAACTGGGCATCGCTCGTCCCTGGTGTCGAACCGCCAACCGCAACGCTCGAAACCGATGCCGCCCTGGCTCTGATCGTCTTCGGCGCAACCATCTGGTTCGGCGTGCGTGCGCTTGGCCCGCGCGGCTATCTGCGCACCTTTGCGCAACCCTCGATCGTCATGGTGCCGCTCAATCTGGTCGAGCTGTTCACTCGCAGCTTTTCGCTGATGGTGCGCCTGTTCGGCAATGTGATGAGCGGCGTCTTCATGATCGGGGTGATCCTCAGTCTTGCCGGCCTGCTCGTGCCGATCCCGCTGATGGCGCTCGAGATGCTCACTGGCGCCGTTCAGGCTTACATTTTCAGCGCGCTCGCCATGGTTTTCATCGGCAGCGCGCTCAGCGAAGCAACCGATACGCGCGCGGCGCCCAAACCGGAGACATCGTCATGAACTGGATACATCTCGTCAGCATCCTGGGGGCCGCATTCGCGATCGCGATCGGCGCCATCGCCCCTGCCCTCGCGCAAGGGCGGGCCGTTGCGGCGGCGATGGATGCCATTGCGCGCCAGCCCGAAGCTTCGAACACGGTTTCGCGTACCCTGTTCGTCGGTCTCGCGATGATCGAAACGATGGCGATCTATTGCCTCGTGATCGCCCTGCTCCTGCTCTTCGCCAACCCGTTCGCCTGATATGCACATCGACTGGTGGACGCTGGCGCTACAAGCGATCAACATCCTCATCCTCGTCTGGCTGCTGTCGCGCTTCCTCTACCGGCCGGTGATGAAGGTCATCGCCGAGCGACAGCTGGCAGCCGACACGTTGCTATCCGACGCGCAGGTCGCGAAGGATGCCGCGCTTGCCGAAACTGCGGCGCTCAAGGCGCAGAACGACGACCTAACCGCGCATGCTGCCCGGCGCCGGGCCGAGATGCAGGCGGAGATCGAGAATGACCGCGTCCGCCTGCTCGCGCAGGCCCAGATCGCCGCCGATGCGGTGAAGAAGCAGGCGGCAGCGGTCGCGGAAGCGGAGCGAGCGCGTTTGATGGCCGAATGGCAAGACAAGGCATGCCTTCTGGCGGGGAAAATGGCGGAAACACTGCTGAGGCGCCTGCCAGCTTCCCGCACCACCGCGGCGATGTTTGACGCACTCGTCGAGCGACTGGACAGCCTTTCGGAAGAGGAAAGGCGCAAGCTCGCCGACGATTCCCCGCTCGCGATCCATACCCCTTCCTCCATCGGCGCACCCGACCAGGCACGCTATCTCAAAGCGCTGAACGGCTTGCTTCCCGGGGCGCCCGTTTGGGAGTTCGCGGTCGATCCGACCCTGATCGCAGGGTTCGAGGTGCGCGGCGCCCATATACGGATACGCAACAGCTGGCGCACTGATCTCGACGGAATGTTGGCGGCTCTGAAGGAGAGCGACAATGCCCGACTCGCCTGACGACTGGCTCGCGCGGGCAGAGGCGCGCGTGACACAAACCGCGATCGGCGCGTTTCTTCACCAGACCGGACGTGTCGAATCGATCGGCGACGGCGTGGCGATGATCTCGGGCCTGCCCGACGCGCGCCTCGATGAACTGCTGCACTTCGAACATGGTCAGGCCGGGTTCGTCCAGACGCTCGAGCACGACCGCCTCGGCTGCGTGCTGCTCGACGATGCCGACAGTGTCGAGGCAGGCGACACGGTTACGTGCAGCGGCGAGGTCGTGCGTGTGCCGGTCGGCCCGGCGCTGCTCGGCCGCGTCGTGGATCCGCTCGGCCGTCCGCTCGACGGCGGGCCAGCGCTCCAGGCGGAGCGATTCGATCCCGTCGAACGGGCCGCGCCGACGATCATCGAACGCGATCTGGTTACGCAGCCGGTGCAGACAGGCATCCTCGTGATCGATGCCATGTTCGCACTCGGCCGCGGCCAGCGCGAGCTCATCCTCGGCGATCGCGCGACCGGCAAGAGCGCTCTGGCCGTCGATACGATGATCAACCAGCGATCGAGCGACATCGTCTGCGTCTATATCGCGATCGGACAGAAATCCTCCAGCGTCGCGCGGGTGATCGATCAGGTGCGGCGTCATGGCGCACCGGAACGCTGTGTCTTTGTCGTGGCCAGTTCCGCATCGGCGCCCGGCCTGCAATGGATCGCACCGTTCGCAGGCGTCACCATCGCTGAATATTTCCGGGACAAGGGCGGCCATGCGCTGGTCGTGATCGACGATCTCACCAAACACGCCGCGACGCACCGCGAGATCGCGCTCCTGACGGGTCAGCCGCCGGGGCGAGAAGCCTATCCCGGAGACGTCTTCTATCTCCACGCGCGGTTGCTTGAACGCGCCGCGAAGTTGTCACCGGAGAAGGGCGGCGGGTCCCTGACGGCGCTTCCCATTGCGGAGACCGACGCCGGCAACCTCAGCGCTTATATTCCGACCAATCTCATCTCGATCACCGATGGGCAGATCGTCTTCGACACCAGGCTGTTCGCAGAGGGCCACAAACCCGCCGTCGACGTGGGCGCCAGCGTGAGCCGTGTCGGTGGAAAGACCCAGGCAAAGGCGCTCCGCGACGCCACTGGCACCATGCGGCTCGATTACGCTCAGTTCCTCGAACTCGAGATGTTCACTCGTTTCGGCGAACAGCCCGAGCCGCGCGTGAAGGCCCAGATCGAACGCGGCAGGCGATTGCGCGCGCTGTTGGGCCAACCTTTGTTCCAGCCGCTGCGCGTGATCGATCAGGTCGCGCTGGCGCTGGCCCTCGGTCATGGCCAGTTCGATCCGCTTGCCGTTAACGACCTCTCCCGCCTCCGGGCGGCCCTGCCCGATTGGCTCGACGCCAACGCGGGCGATCTTGTCGCCCGCACCCAGTCGGACGGCTTGCTGAATGGCGAGCAGGCGACGGCCTTGCTCTTGGTGGTTCAGCGCCTCGTTGAGAGCCTGCTGCCAAAGGCTGCGCCGTGAGCGCGCTCCTAGCCGACGTCGAGCGACGCATCGCGAGCGTTCACCAGCTCGATGCGGTAGTGAACGCGATGCGCGGCATCGCCGGCGCCCGCGCACAGCAGGGCCGGCAAATCCTGCCGGCTATTCGGACCTATGCGCAGACCGCTGGACGGGCGATCGCACAGGCGCGCAGGATGCATATCGGTGTGCCCGAGCCGGTAGATCATCCCGCCGCGCGGCGCCAGCCAGGCTTGATATTGTTCGGCGCTGAGCAGGGTTTCGCAGGAGCCTATCCCGAGCGTGTCCTCGACGTGGCCGCCAACGACTTTGCCGACGCTCATGTCTTCCTGGTCGGTGCCCGATCGGTCGCTTTGGCTCGTGAGCGCGGCCTTGCTCTCGCATGGCAGACCAGCCTTCCCAGCCGGGTGGCGGAGCTTTCCGGTCTCGCCATAGCCCTTCTGGACGCGCTCTCCGAATATCTCGCTCGCGCCGGCGCAGTTCCGGTGACGATGGTCTATCCGTTCTGGACACCCGGTCAGGGGCTGAAGATCATTCACCGAAAGCTGCTGCCGCTGGATGCCGAGACGGTCCCGGCGACGGGGTCCGGCCCTGTTCCCCTTTCGAACCTGCCCGCGGCGAAACTCCTCGAAAAACTGGTTCAGGAATATGTGTTCGCACAGCTTTGCGAGGCTGCGGCGGAAGCCTTCGCCGCCGAGAACGAGGCACGCATGGCGACCATGGCGGCCGCGAAGACCCATATCGACGGCAAGCTTGCAGCTCTGCAGCTTGAGGAGCGCCTGACCCGGCAAAGCGAAATAACCGCAGAGGTCGTCGAACTCGCGGCCGGTGCGCGCTTCCGCATTCACCGGCGCTGATTTGTTCGCGGTCAAAGAGCGATCTACATTCCAGCCTATCATTCGATCTGACGCGGGCAACCTCCTCCCCGCCCGCGTTCGAAACTCGCCCCGTCCGGCGCAACCGGGTGGGGTGTCCTTTCATCTTCACTTCGCCGAGAGAAGCACGCAAGCGGCTGACTGCCATGCCGATCGCAGGCTGGCGATGCGGGCATTATGCGTAGAATCCCCAAGGGTCTCTGCTGTGCCGACTCAATAGGGTGCGCGCAAAGGAGCCCGGAATGCCGCATCAACCCGCCGCCTATCGTCCGAGGCATGTTGTTATCCTCGCCCATCCCGAACCGGGAGGCTTCAATGGGCTTGTCGCCGACGCCTATTGCGAGGCGGTACGGTCCTGCGGACAGGAAGCGATCGTTCGCGATCTCTATACTATGGACTTCAATCCTGCGCTCAAGGCGTCCGAACGGCCCGGCAAGGAAGGGTTCGCGCTCTCTCAGGATGTCATCTCCGAGATCGATGCCATCCGCAGCAGCGACGTCTTTGTTGCTGTCTATCCAATCTGGTTCGGCATGCCCCCAGCCATCATGGTGGGCTATATTCAGCGCGTGCTTGGCGCCGGCGTGACAGCCCGGCAGATCCAGGACCAAAACGCCGACACGACTATGCGAAGCAAGCGTCTCGCCGTCATCAGCACATCGGGCAACAGCAAGGCGTGGCTCAACCACGAACATCAGATCCAGTCACTCCGGTCGATCATGGGCGAATATCTCGTGCACGCTTTCGGGTTCAAAGACTTTGACGATCTGCATTTCGGCGAGACCGTCGAAGGGCTCGACCAATTATTCGTCGATCAGCTTCTCGCTGACGTCGACCACCGCGCGCGCAGCATCTGTGCCGCGATTTCGGCAGACCGCCCAAGCGATGCCGCAGACTGAGCGCGAACGCCGAGACCGTCAGACCGCGGCGACGTAGCCACAGACGCCTACCAGAATCGGAAAAAGATGATGAGCGACACCCTACTTGCGCTTCCCACGCCGCTCGATAGCGAGGAGCTGCGCCTCATCGACGCTTGGTGGCGCGCCGCGAACTATCTCAACATCGGCCAGATCTATCTGTCGGCAAACCCTCTCGTGCGTGAGCCGTTGCGGGTCGAGCATATCAAGCCTCGCCTGCTCGGCCATTGGGGCACCTCACCCGGGCTCAGTCTTATCTATGCCCATATGAACCGGCTGATCTCCAAATATGATCTCGACACGATCTACATGGCGGGACCAGGCCATGGAGGGCCGGCCCTCATCGCCAATGTCTGGCTCGAGGGCAGCTACACGGATTTCTATCCGGAGGTGACGCGGGACGAAGCCGGCATGCTGCGGCTCTTCCGGCAATTCTCGACGCCCGGCGGCGTGCCCAGCCATGTCAGCGTGCCGACGCCGGGGTCGATCCACGAGGGCGGCGAGCTCGGCTACGTACTGCTCCACGCCTTCGGTGCCGTCATGGACAATCCCGATCTGCTGGTGACGGCCGTCGTCGGCGATGGGGAATCCGAGACCGGACCGCTTGCCGGAAGCTGGAAGAGTATCGACTTCATCAATCCGGTGCGCGACGGCGCGGTCCTTCCGATCCTGCATCTCAACGGCTACAAGATTTCCGGGCCGACGGTCTGGGCGCGGCATACGGACGCCGATCTCACCAAATTCTTCGAAGGCCAGGGCTACGCCGTTGCGTTCGTCGAGGGTGATGATCCCATGACCGTCCATCGGCAATTCGCGCTCGTTCTGGAAACCGCGGTGTTGCGGATTCGCGAAATCCAGGAGGATGCCCGGTCAAACGGCCTCCGCGAGCGGCCTGCCTGGCCCCTTATCGTCCTGCGTACACCCAAGGGTTGGACCGGGCCCAAGGTCGTCGACGGCGTCAAGATCGAGGGGACATTCCGGGCGCATCAGGTGCCGGTGTCCGAGGTGCGGACCAACCCGGAGCATCTGCAGATCCTCGAAGAATGGCTGCACAGCTATCGGCCGGAAGAGCTGTTCAATGCCGACGGGCGTCTCCGGCCCGATATCGCCGCCCTCGCCCCTGCTGGACAGCGCCGCATGGGCTCCAATCCGCAGGCCAATGGCGGGCTCCTCACGAAGCCGCTGAACCTGCCGGATCACACAGCCTTTCAGGTGCGCTTCGAAGAGCGCGCCTGCGAGCGCCTGGGATCCACGGCAATCCTCGGCGCCTATCTGCGCGACATCTACCGTGCGAACCCCGACAATTTCCGGCTGTTCTGTCCCGACGAGACCAACTCGAACCGGCTCGGCGCCGTCTTCGAAGCCTCCGATCGTTGCCTGGTCAGCGCGATCGAGCCGGGCGACGAGCATGTCTCGCACGATGGCCGGGTCATGGAGGTGCTGAGCGAGCATTGCTGCCATGGCTGGCTCGAAGGCTATACGCTCACCGGCCGCCACGGTCTCTTCGCCACCTATGAGGCCTTCGCGATGATCATCGATTCCATGGCGATGCAGCATGCGAAATGGATCGAGCATGCCCGCCGCGTGCCGTGGCGGGCCGACATTCCCTCGCTCAATTATCTGCTCACATCGACCTGCTGGCGCAACGACCATAATGGCTTCAGCCATCAGGGCCCCGGTTTCATCGACACCATCATTCATCGCAAACCGATCGTCGCGCGGGTCTATCTGCCGCCCGATGCCAACTGCCTGCTGTCGGTCGCCGACCACTGCTTTCGGAGCCGCAACTATCTCAATCTGATCGTCATCGACAAGCAGCCGCAGTTGCAGTGGCTGACGATGGACGAAGCCCAGGCCCATTGCGCGCGCGGCGCCGGCGTGTGGCCGATGTACAGCTCCCAGCCGGAGGCGCCTGACATTGTGCTCGCCTGCGCCGGTGACGTGCCGACGCAGGAAACCATTGCCGCCGCGTGGCTGCTGCGCCGGTTCGCGCCCGACCTCAAGGTCCGCGTCGTCAATGTTGTCGATCTGATGCGGCTCTGTCCGGCCGACCGCCATCCGCACGGAATGAGCGACGCGGAGTTCGTCGAGATTTTCACGAGCGGCGCGCCCGTGGTTTTCGCCTTTCATGGCTATCCCGGAGTCATCCACGACCTGCTGCACGGCCGATGTGCCCATGGGCGCTTCCATGTGCGCGGCTATATGGAGGAGGGCACGACCACCACGCCGTTTGATATGGTGGTCCTCAATGAGATGAGCCGTCTTCACCTCTGCCTCGACGTGATGCGCTACGTCCCGCGTCTGCCTGCCGCAAATGACGAACTGGTCGCGCATTGCAAAGGGCTGCTGGTCGAGCATGACGCCTATATCCGCGAGCATTTCGATGATCTCCCGGAAATCAGGGACTGGGCCTGGTCGGACTGATGGCGCCGCGAAGGTGAGCGCAGAGCGAACGTGCCAGGGAACGGCTGTCCGCCCGGCAATGCCCATCATTGCGTATTTTCCCCAAGGGCGAGCCTTGCTACGACCGGCTAGCTTCACGGGGCAAGGAGTCGTTCGATGACTGACGCGACGAAGACCCATGGCCGTCATGTGGTGGTTCTCGCCCACCCGGATCCGACAAGCTTCAACGCGGCGGTGGCCGAGGCCTATTGCCAGGCGGTAAGGAAATCTGGGCAGGAGGTCATCCTGCGCGATCTCTATGCAATGAACTTCAACCCCATACTCAGGAACGATGAGCGGCCCGACAGGCCTGGCTTCGAGATCGCACCCGATGTCCAGGCCGAGCTCGCGGCGATCAAGGGTTGTGATGTCGTCGCCTTCATCTATCCGATCTGGTTCGGCCTGCCGCCCGCGATGATGAAGGGCTATGTCGACCGTGTGATCGGTTCCGGCGTCACGCCTCACCAGGTCCAGGATCGCGCCGGACAAGGGCCTCTCACTGCCGGCCACATGATCTCGATCACAACCTCGGGCGCGCGCGACGCATGGCTCGACGAGCAGGGCCAGATGGAATCGCTGCGGCAACTGTCGAGTCGATATCTCTTCCGCGCCTTCTCGATGAAATCGGCCCACTATCTCCACATCGGGAGTATCGTAGAGGGTCTGACCGAACGCTTCGCCGATCAGCATCTTTTCGATGTCCAGGAGAAAGCGCGCACGGTGTGCGCGACCGTGGCGGCGGAGCGTTATGGAGCAGCAGCCCCACCTACGATATTTGACGGAAGCTGAGAGATCTTGCCGGGCAAACCGAAGCTCATGGCAAGGGCTTGGGCAACATGGTTCCGCTGTCGATAAAGCGCTGATGCCAGGACAGTGCCTCGGCGGGAAGCATCGGCGTTTGAAGGCCGTAGGATCCACGCTGCGCCCTCTCGAAATAGTCTTCGAGCATTGGCCGGAAAGTCGGATGCGCGCAGCGCGCGATGATCAGCTTTGCGCGCTGTTTCGGACTGAGCCCGCGTAAATCCGCCAGCCCCTGCTCGGTGACGAGAATCTGGACATCCTGGGTGATGTGATCGACATGGCTGCAGAACGGTACGATCGCCGAGATCGCACCGCCTTTGGCCGTCGATGGCGTCATGAAGATCGAGACGAAAGCGTTGCGGGCAAAGTCGCCCGAGCCCCCGATGCCGTTCTGGATGCGCGAGCCCATCACATGCGTCGAATTGACGTTGCCGTAGATATCGGCTTCGATCAGGCCGTTCATGGCGATACAGCCCAGGCGCCGGATCAGCTCGGGATGGTTGCTGATCTCCTGCGGACGGATGATCATTCGATCACGATAATGCGCCATATTGGCGTTGATCCGCGCGGCGACGTCCGGACTCAATGAGAACGCCGTGGCCGAGGCCATACGCAGTTTTCCGGCGTCGAGCAGGTCGAGCATGCCGTCCTGGATGACTTCGGTGTATGCGGTGAGATCCGTAAAGCTGCTATCGACCAGCCCGGAAAGAACGGCGTTGGCGATATTGCCGACGCCTGACTGGAGCGGCAACAACGTGGACGGCAGGCGGCCTCGTGCGACCTCATTGTGGAAGAAGTCGAGAAGATGCCCCGCAATCGCCGCGGCGGCGGCGTCGGGGGCGCAAACGGGAGGTTGCGATCCGGTGCCTCGGTTTCGACGATCGCGACGATCTTGGCCGGATCGCAGCGGAAATAGGGCTCGCCGATACGATCGTCCGGTCGGATCAGCGGAATAGGCACGCGGTTGGGGGGAAGCGCGGTGCCGTAATAGATGTCGTGCATGCCCTCGAGCGCAGGGTTTTGCCAGCGATTGACCTCTAGGATGACCTGATCGGCCCGATCGAGCCACGTCTTGTTGTTTCCGACCGACGAGGACGGGATCAGCGACCCGTCCTCGCGGATACCCGAGACTTCGATGACGGCGGTGTCGAGCTCGCCGAGAAAACCCTGCCAGGCCATGGGCGCGACCTGGCTTAGATGCATATCGAGGTAGTCCATCTTGCCCGCGTTGATCTTCTCGCGGGCAATCGGATCCGAATTATAAGGCAACCGAAGTTCGATCCCATCGACCTTGGCCAGTGCCCCATCGAGCTCCGGGCCGGTCGATGCGCCCGTCCATACGCGCAGGCGGAAGGGATTACCGGCGTCGCGCTCCGCTTCGATCCGCGCGGCCAGCGCCAGGGGCACGGCCTTGGGATAACCGGAGCCAGTGAAACCGCTCATGCCGACGGTCGTGCCGGAACCGATGAGAGCGGCCGCCGCCTCGGCTGACATCAGCTTCGTGGCGAGGGAAGGGTTTGCGATTCGATTGGCCTGCATCACCGGGCCGACCACTCCACCATAGCCATTCGATCGTGCAAGGCGGCAACCTCAATTGCCTGCTCGCCGGGCGACGTCATCGCAACGACCCCCTGAACGAGCAGAATCCCGAGCAGGAGGCCAAGACCGACTTGCATCCGCATGCGGCCCTGTTCGTTCCTGCAAGCAACCGCCTTGGCCCTCACGTCTTTCATCGCACGCTCCCAATTGCAACTTTCCTGCGCATCGCTAGCGCCGGGTCGACCGCACCTACATCCGTGAAACTACTAGGATCGGTGATCCGACAGAGCATAGCAAAGCGTGCCAGAGGACATCTACGTAGTGCGAAAGCTTTGCTGCACCTGCACAGGCAGGTGATCCGAAGGAGCGATTTCAGGATGGCCGCTGGCAATTGCCTGATCGACTACCCGATCTGAAAAGAGGTCTTCCCATGACTGATGACATTGCCACCATGCTTGAGACCCGGTCGGGCCTGGTGATTTCCGTTAGGCAAGCCGGGCCGGACGACGCACCGATCCTCGTGAAACTCTTCCACAACGTAAGCCCGGAGGATTTGCGCTTTCGGTTTCTCACCGGCCTGAACGAAGTCGGTGCCGAACAGATCAAGGCAATGACGCAGGCCGATCACAGCACAACTGACAGCTATATCGCTTTCGCACCGGATGGCGAGGCGGTAGCGACCGGCATGCTCGCCTGTGACATGAAGAACAAGCGCGGCGAAGTCGCAATTTCCGTTCATGCCAGCCATCACAAACAAGGCATTGGATGGACCCTGCTCGACTTTCTGGCCGATCGCGCGACGGCGCGGGGCCTGAAGGTCATCGAATCAATCGAGAACAGGGGTAATCGCCAGGCGATCGAGGTCGAGCGCGATTCAGGCTTCTCGTTTCGAGAATATCCCGGTGATCCGACCCTCGTTCTTGTGACGCGCAATCTGGCGATGCCACCTGCCGCCTGAACTGGATTTGCCGGCAGAAAATCCGACGCCCTGACGGGGCCAATCCATCTGCCGCCGCCCTCCAGGCTCCCGGTCATGCGCAAACCGGGCTTTCTCTCACGCCCGCCGGCTGGCCAGAGCATCCATCATTTGACGCAGCACGGCAGATCGCCCGGCGTTTGTCGGAATCGCTTTGAGATCCTCCTTGAGATTGGCGAGAAGGCTCGCGCATTCGTTTCGCCAGTCCAGGCCGATTGCCTCGCTGGCGTTATCACTGGCTCCGTTCAAGAGGGTGGCGGCCCCGCCATGTTCGAGATGGTAGCAATCGCCGATGTCGGGGGAAATGATCGATCGCGCCGCACCCCGCGCAGCCAGCTCGGAACCCAGCGCTTCGATTGTTCGCGCCTCGCCGTGCGTCAGAAACAGGCTGCCCGTGATAGGATGACGATCCTCGATCCATCCGATCAGGCTGTCGCGATCCGCGTGCCCGGCATAGCTCTCAATCTGCCGGATCCGGGCCTGAACGGCGATAGCGCGGCCCGACATGCGCACGCGCTTCGCGCCATCGAGGATGGTGCGCCCCAGCGTGCCGGCCGCCTGAAATCCGACGAAGAGGATCGTCGAATCCGCGCGCGCCAGATTATGCCAGAGATGATGGCGGATACGGCCGCCCTCGCACATTCCGGACGCTGCCAGGATGATCGCACCCGACACATCGTTAAGCGCGATCGAATCGGTTGACGTCTCGACATAATGGAAGTTCGGATGATCGAAGATCCTGCCTCGTCCCATGTCCTCGAGCCCGTCGGCATATCGCTCGTAGACCTCGGTGGCCATCCTTGCGAGCGGCGAATCGATATAGACGGGCACGCGGGGCAGCCGACCCGCATTGAGGAGGCTCGCAATATCGAGCAAAAGTTCCTGCGTGCGTTCAAGCGCGAACACCGGAATGATCAGATTACCGCCTGATGCCATGGCCTGCCTGATTTCGCCCTGAAGCAGCGTGCGTCGTTGCCGGATGGTGGCTTGCTTATGCGTCTTGTCGCCGTACGTGCTTTCGCAAATGACATGGTCGAACCCGGCAGGTGCGGTCGGGTCCGGATAGAAGGCCTTGTGTTCGGGCCCAAGGTCGCCGGAAAAGAGCAAACGAAGCCCTCCAACCGCCAGTTCGACCGAAGCCGAGCCGAGAATATGCGCGGCATTCCAGAGGCGCGCGCGGAAGCCGGGCACCGGCTCGAACCATGTCTCCAGAGGGACGTCACATGTCCGCAGCGCCGCCTGGGCCCCGTCCCTTTCCGTATAAATCGGTTCAAAGGGCTGCTCGCCCGCGCGGTCCGGGCGCCGGTTTCGCCGGGCCGTATCATTCTCCTGAAGGCGCCCGGCATCGGGCAGCATGAACGCGAGAAGGTCTCGCGTCGGCGAGGTACACCAGACCTTCCCGGAGAACCCTGAGGCGACGAGCCTGGGCAACAGGCCGCAATGATCGATATGGGCGTGGGTGAGGATCACCGCATCGATCGCGCCCGGGTCGAACGCAAACGGCCGCTGATTGAACGCCTCCAGACTGCGCGATCCCTGGAATAGTCCGCAATCGATCAGGAGCCGACGTTCTCCCAGCATCACTTCCATGCAGGACCCGGTCACAGTGCGACCCGCACCATGGAATGCGAGTGAAACAGGTTCTTCGTGGTACATTACCGTCCTTCGATCGACCGCCGGCGTTCCGGCGTCTCCTTACCCTTTCCCAATTTCACGATCTTCGACAGCAGCGACAATCGGGAGCGGTTGCTCTGCCTATCATGCGCGTTCGCCCGAAGGTCATCTGCTTTCAGCGATGAGCCGGGACACGGTGTCCGCCAGGCTATGCTCGCGCAGTGGCTTTTCGATGACGCAGGCAAACCCTTCCCGCATCGCCTGTTCGACCAGGCGAGGTGAATGATAGGCGGAAACGAGCACCGCCGGTCCCTTCCAGCCATTGCTGCGCAGCGCGTGCAGGACGCCGATGCCGTCGATCTCCGGCATCAGATAGTCGGTGACAAGGCAGGCAGCCCCCATCGCGAGAGGATCGGCAAGCAGCGCCTTGCTCGAGGCATGGGATCGAATGTCATAGCCTTTTGCCTGAAGAAGGAGTTGGACAGAGCGTCGGACACCCGGATCGTCCTCGACGAGCGCGATGACAGGGCGGGTTGCTTCGGGCGTTGCAAGATGTGCGTTCATGATAGTCCTGACAGACCGGCTATCGAAGTGCCGGATCAGCCAGATGAGGGACATGAGCCCTTTGCGTCTTTACGTAGTGGTCCTAGGCGTCCTTGGCGCCGAGATTGGCCGCGAAGGCGATGCGCAGCGCGTCGGACAGGCTCTTCACGTTCAGCTTTGCCATGAGGTTTGCCCGATGCACCTCGACTGTCCGGGGCGATATGCCAAGGTCGAAGGCGATCGTCTTGTTCGGCAGCCCGTCGGCAAGCCCCTTAAGGACATCCTGCTCCCGGCTCGTCAAACCGGCGATCAGCACACCGGCTTCAATGGCACGCTCCGCGCGCCGGCCCAAACCATCGAGCCGCTCGAAGCCGGCGGTGATTGCCTCGATGAGCGTCGCCTTCACGAACGGCTTCTCGATGAATTCGACGGCGCCTGCCTTCATGGCGCGGACGGCGATGGAAATGTCGCCGTGCCCCGTGAGAATTATCACGGGCATTGCGACGCCGCGCTCGATCAGCGCCTTCTGCACCTCGAGACCGTCCATGTCCGGCATGCGCACATCGAGGAGGATGCAGCCCGGCTCGGCGTGGCGAACCTCTCGCAGGAACGCGACGCCTGACGGATAGGTGGCGACCGTGTAGCCCGACGTCTTGAGCATGAACCCGGCCGAGCGGCGGATAGCCTCTTCGTCGTCGACTATGTGGATCATCCGTCTATCCGTCATTGATCGTCTCCGGGGCCGCACCGACCAGCGTGAAATGAAATTGCGATCCGCCCCCCTTGCGCGGCTCAAGAAAAATACGTCCGTCGTTGGCCTCGACGATCGTCCGGCAGATCGAAAGCCCCAGGCCCATGCCTTCGCTTTTCGTCGTCACAAAAGCGGTGAACAACTGCTGTGCGACATGCTCCGCGACACCCGGACCTGTGTCCGCCACCGTGACGCGAACCATGCCATTATCTTCCTGCCGTGTGCAGACCCATATCTGCCGCTCCGGGGAGTTCGCCATCGCTTCGACCGCATTACGGATCAGGTTGATCAGAACCTGCTGAATCTGCACCTTGTCGACCAGTACCAGCCTCGCGCGGGTATCGAAATCAAAATGGGACTGAACCCCCTTTTCCTTCGCACCAATCAGTCCAAGCGCCGCCGCCTCTGCGATCAGATCGGGCAGGTTCTCGACGGTCTTCTCCACTTCGCCCCGCGCGACGAAATCACGCAGCCGGCGCACGATCTGTCCCGCGCGGATCGCTTCGCCGGCGGCATCGTTCAGCGCCTCGGTGATCATCGGCAGATCGTCGGGATTGCCCTCGGCCAGCAAATCCCGCACCGCCTCGACATAGTTGGCGACCGCCGTGATCGGCTGGTTGAGTTCATGCGCCAGGGTCGACGCCATCGTGCCCATCGCACTGACGCGCGCTACATGGATGAGCTTGGATTGCAACTCCTCCAGACGTTCCTGGGTCTCATGTCGCTCGGAAAGATCGCGGATGAAGCCGGTGAACACGCGTTGCTTGTCGCTGATCGCCTCACCCACCGAAAGCTCCACGGGAAAGGTCGAACCATCACGCCGGCAGGCCAGCACCATTCGGCCAATGCCGATGATCCTGCGCTCGCCGCTGGTAAGATAGCGCTCGAGATAGCCGTCATGGCGATCCTTGTCCGGCGACGGCATGAGCCGGCTGACATTCGATCCGACAACCTCCGCTTCCAAATAGCCAAAAAGCTTTTCGGCGGCGGTGCTGAAGGAGATGATGATGCCCTGCTCGTCGATCACCACCATTGCATCGGGGACCGTCGAGAGGATCGAGCGAAGGTGGCTGGCATTGGCCTCCAACGCACTTTCCGCGGCCCGCTGCTGCGTGGCGTCGCGCACGACCTTCCCGAACCCGCGAAGCGCTCCATCCTCCTCATGCAGGGCAGTGATCGACACATGCGCCAGAAATTCCGAGCCATCCTTGCGGACCCGCCAGTCCTCTTCCTCGAATTTGCCAAGTTCGCGCGCGCGTGAGAGATCCATTGCCGGCTTACCGACTTCCACGGCATCGACCGGATAGAAAATCGAGGAATGCTCGCCCACGATCTCTGCCTCGGTCCAGCCTTTGAGGCGCTCCGCGCCTTCGTTCCAGATTGTAACCCTGCCCTCCGGATCCAGCATGTAGATCGCATAGCCCTCCGCGCCGTCGATCAGCAGGTTCAGTTCCTCAGCGGCAGCGGCCCCCTGACGCAGGCGCGCCGCGACTTGTTCATTCTCCCTGCGGGAGCGTCGTTGCCACGGAGCAATGCCGGCGGCGAATAATATGATACCGCCAGCCAGCGCTAGCGAGGTCACGACGCTTATCGGATCGAACATGACGGATGGTTCAGCCAGTTCTAGCATTATTGCGGCGACGACCGACAGGATCGCAGCGAGCAGCGCCTGGCGCGCGCCGCCTACGGTTGCAGAGATCAAAACGGCCACGCAAAAGAGGAAATAGGGCTCGCCGGCTACAAGCCACGGTTTGAGGGTGTAGCGAGCAACGATCGCGAGCAGGACTGCGGCGACCGTGATGATCGACGCCAGCATCCAGGACCGCTTCACCTGTGTGTCAAAACCCGCCACCATGCGTTCACCAGTCCTCCTCAGGCAGGTGGGGCAATGGATCGGTGCAGGGAGCGGATCTTCCGACAGTTTCTCGCCCCGCCCAACGGCGTTCCAGATGGGAGGCGATCCACCCTGCGAATCGCCTCAAAGAGGGCAGAGACATGACGCACTCCCGCTGCCGCCCCGCCAGCCGGGACGGTTGATCGCGCGCAAACATAGGAAAACGCGCCCTGCGTATTCCCCGAAGGTCTTTCATTTCGCAGGCCGCCCGACCGAAGCCGAGAGCCTATGTTAAACGCGCCAATTGCGACCTTTTCCTCACGATCAAGATCGGTAAAGGCCAGCGCACGCTATGATTTCCGGCGACGCATGTCCACAGGCGAGTTCATTCCGTGCCCCTCAGACAACGCCTGGCTTGCGCCGCGCCGAACTACGTAACCTTACAGATACTCCGGCAACCCTCGACGTGGGAACCTGAGGATACAAAGGAGATTCACGTTTGACCGATATCCTCCTGGAAATCCGAAATCTGTACGTTTCGGTGGACGGCCTGCCCGTTCTGCACGGCGTGAACCTCACGATACCGACCGGCGAAACCCATGTGCTCTTCGGCCCGAACGGGTCGGGCAAATCGTCGCTCCTAGCGACGATCATGGGTCTTGCGCTGTTGATTGCTGCTGAGAAGTGACCCGGGGAAGCCCGTAATTTTCACTGAGAAGTGACCCATGTTTGAACACGTCCCTGGCTTTGAGCGGGGGACCATGGAGTGTTGGACATGGCATTATTGAGCGTCATCCGGCGCTGGCACTACCGCGATCATCTGTCGATCCGAGAGATTGCCAAGCGCACCGGTCTATCGCGCAACACCGTACGCAAGTATCTCAGGTCTGACGCGGTGGAACCGCGGTTCAAGACGCCTGAGCGGCCGAGCAAGCTGGACCCTTTCGTTGAGCGACTGACGGTCTGGCTGAGGCGGGAGATGGGTCGCCCGCGCAAGCAGAAGCGCACGATCAAGCAGTTGCATGCCGATCTGGTGAGCCTTGGCTTTGACGGTTCCTACGAGCGCGTGGCGGCCTTTGCCCGGAGTTGGGGTGACTACACGAAAGTGACGTATCTGCACGGAAAGGGCGAACGGATAGCGAACGTCACGCGGCAAGTAGGGAGTTGACGGCGCGCAGCGGTCGCAAGGCGTCCGGATCGGGTTGATCTTCAACATTCCAGCTATAGTCACCGGTCAGCGAGATATGCTCCCAGCCCAATGGCGCGATGTGGCGTGCGATTTCGTCGGCTGTGCCGATGTCCGCCAGCGCCATTTCGAGATAGCGAGTGTTCCACAAGATGATGGCGGCGACGAGCAGGTTGAGGCCGGAGGCGCGATAGGTCTGGTTCTCGAACCGACGATCGCGCAGTTCGCCGAGCTGGTTGAAGAAGAGCGCGCGGGCGAGCGCGTTGCGGGCTTCGCCTTTGTTGAGGCCCGCCTGGGTGCGCCGGCGCAGGTCGATGTCGCGCAGCCAGTCGAGCATGAAAATGGAGCGTTCGAGGCGGCCCAGCTCGCGTAGTGCGAGGGCCAGTCCGTTCTGTCGCGGATAGGCGGACAAGCGGCGCAGCATTGCCGAAGCAGTGACGGTGCCGGTGCGGATCGACGTGGCGAACCGCAGCAGTTCGTCCCAATGCGCCGCGACATGACCCAATGCGATCGGTTCGGCCGTCATGCCGGCAAGCAAGGGGCCGGATTCTTGGCCGGGAAGGAGGTGTAAACGACGCTCCTTGATGTCGCGCAGGCGCGGCGCGAAGCGGTAGCCGAAGAAGGGCATGAGGCCGAACACATGGTCCGATGCCCCGCCCGTATCGGTGTAGTGCTCCTCGATCGTCAGGCCGGTCTGGTGATACAGCAAGCCATCCAGCACATAGGGCGCTTCGCCAGCGGTCGCCGCGATCACCCGACTTGCGAAGGGGTCATATCGATCCGAGACATGGGTGTAGAAGGCAACGCCTGGTTCGTTGCCGCTGCGCGCGTTGATGTCGCCGATCGCGGCCCCACGGCCCCCGGCATGAAATTGCTGTCCGTCGCTCGACGAAGTGGTGCCGTCTCCCCACAGCGCGGCGAGCGGCATGGCGCGATGGGCGTCGATCAGCCTTCCCAACGCTTCGCCATAGGCGGCTTCGCTGATGTGCCAGTCGTGAAGATGGGCGAGCTGACGCAGACTTGCGCCCCGGCAGGTTTCCGCCATGCGTGTGAGGCCGAGATTGATGCCATCGGCGAGGATGACCGTGAGCAGCGCATTGCGATCGTCGGCTTCCCGGCCCGAACGACGATGGATGAAGCATTCGCTGAACCCGGTCCAGGCATCGACCTCCAGCAGAAGATCGGTGATCTTCACGCGCGGCAGTCGATCATAGGCGGCGCGACGGGCAATCTCGGTGGCGGGCGGTGTTGCCGCCTTCAGCGGCGAGATGATGAGACCGTTTTCGTCAAGCTTAACCTGGGGCAGCTCCCCTTGCCGTGCAAGGACCGTTACCTGCTCGATCGCCGTGTCGAGCCTGGTGCGCCGTTCCTCGATATGGCGCTCGAAATCCGTTTCGATGGCGAGCGGCAACGGCCCCTTCTCGCGCAGCGCCGCAAAGGTCGCCGGCGGTATGAGATAGCTGTCGAAATCGCGAAACTGCCGGCTTCCCGCGACCCATATATCCCCGGCTCGCAACCGCTCGCGTAGTTGCGACAAGGCGCATAGTTCATAAGCGGCACGATCAACGATGCCATCCCGCAGGACGAACGGGCGCCATGCGGGCGGCACAAAGCGTAGCGGCACGCGATCAGGCAAGCGCCGTTTGCCGGTCCGATATAGCTCCGCGATGATGGCCAGCGCTGACAGGAGCCCCTGAACCGCGCCGGCGCCGCGAAACTCGAAGGCGTTGAGAAAAGCGCCGACAAAGAGCTTCACCGTCCGATGCCGCTCGATCAATTCGGCGGTGCGATCGACGGTTTCCGGTCGCCCGAGCACTTCGGCCTGCTCGACGGCCACGGCGAAGTGCTGCCAGTCCAGCGCCTCGATCTGCGCCAGAGAATCCACGCCCTTGCTGCGCGCGTCGATGAGGAGGCGGCAAGACCCCGTGAGCGTCCGGAGGTGGCCTTGCAACTCGCGCACCGTCTTGAGGGCTTTGTCGCGGGTCCGGTTCTCGGCGCGGCGCGCCATGCTGCCCAACAGCTTGTCGAACATCGTCAGGGTGGCGTCGGTCAGGCTTTCCTCAAGCCGGATGCCGGTTGCCGCCAGCGTCGCATGGCGGCGCAGGGCATTGAGTTCGCCAAGGTGCTGGGGTGTGATGCGGCTGCCTTCGTCCGCCAGCCTGTCAAAAGTCAAAGCCGGGATCATGTCGGCACGGGCGCGATCGAGGCCCAGCGCGCGGATATAGGCGAGCCGTTCGATCAGGCGCAGGATGTTGCGCGCTGCCGGCGATTGTGGCGCATTGCGCATCCAGGATAGCCATGTCGCGACCTGCCCCGGTCGTCGGGCCAGCAAATCGTCCAGGCCCTGAAGGGTGTCAGGCAGCAGGCCATTCGTGAGCACTTCATAGGTAAGCTGTTCGGCTTGCTGGCGCGCCCGCCGCAGCACCGCTTCGAGAATCGACGGAGAAGGCAGGAGGATCTGCAGGCGCCGGAGTTCATCGACGATGACGTCTGCCATCTGGCCGGGGTGTATGATGGTCTGCGCGATTGGGACCGAGAAGGCGCGCATTGCCTTGAGCAGAATGTTACCGGTAGGATCGGCGTCCCGACGGAGATGGAGACTGTTCTATCGTCCGGATTCGGGGAAGTCGGATGGTCGGGCGGATCAGCATGGCGACACGATCGGAGTTGGTTGGAGCGATCATCGAACGGTATCGGTCATGCTCCCGGTCGAACAAACGGCAGATCCTGGACGAGTTCGTCGCGGTTACCGGTTATCATCGCAAGCACGCGATCCGAGTGCTGGGTCGCCGGGAGACGAAGCCGCCTCGCAATCGCCGACAGGCGACTCGGTACGGTGCCGATGTCCGGCAGGCGCTGGTGGTGCTGTGGGAGGCATCCGATCGCCTCTGCTCGAAGCGCCTGAAGCCGCTGATCCCGGTGCTGCTACCAGCGCTCGAGCGGCATGGCCGGCTCGACGTCGGCGCCGAGCTACGCGACAAGTTGCTCACGGTCAGCGCGGCGACGATGGACCGGCTACTGTCGGAGGTGCGTGTGGTAGCGCGCGGCGGACAGCGCCGCCGAGCCGGTATGAGTTCCGCGGTGCGGCGTTCGGTCCCGATCCGCACCTTTGGGGACTGGGACGATCCTCTGCCGGGTTTTGTCGAGGTCGACTTCGTTGCCCATTCCGGCGCCTCGTCATCCGGCAGCTTCGTGCAAACGATGGTGTTGACCGACATCGCGACGGGCTGGACCGAATGCGTGCCGGTCCGCAGTCGCGACAGCAGCCTTGTGGTTGGGGCGATCCGGCAAGCGCAGCAGCTCTTTCCGTTCCCGCTCCTGGGCGTCGACTTCGACAACGACAGCGCGTTCATGAACGAGCTGGTGGTATGCTGGTGCCGCAGTCAGGGCCTGGAAGTGACGCGATCCCGGGCATACCGCAAGAACGATCAGGCATGGGTTGAGCAGAAAAACGGCGCCATCGTGCGGCGCCTGGTGGGCTACGGCAGGTTCGTTGGCGCGGAAGCAACGGCGTCGTTGGCGCGTCTTTACGACGTGGTGCGGTTACACGGCAATCTGTTCCAGCCCTCGTTCAAGCTGCGGGAGAAGACCCGGATCGGCGCGCGTGTCATCAAGCGATATCATCCGCCGGTTCCGCCGGCCGCGCGCGTGCTGGCGCATCCCAATGTCGCCATGGCCGACAAGGAGCGGCTGAGCCGGGTGCTGGATTCAGAGGATCCCGTGATGTTGTTCGCCGCAATTCGGGCGGCCCAGGACGATCTGGGAAAGCGCGTCGATCGCAGAGGGCTGAATGCGAAGCTTGAGGAGCCGGCCGTGATCGACCTGCAGCGCTTCGCCGCAAATCTGGAGACCGCCTGGCAGACAGGTGAGAAGCGCGCGACACATCGACGCCCCTACCGGCGGACCAAGCCCTACCCGAAAAGGGGGCACATGCTCGATCCGTTCGAGGCTCAAATCCTCGTCTGGCTCGAGGCTGATCCGGCAATCTCGGCCGCTGCGGTGTTGGAGCGGCTCATGAACGCGGATCCATCGCGCTTCACGCTGAAAAGCGCGAGGACGGTGCAAAAGGCAGTGAAGGTATGGCGTGCAGAAATAACCGGACAGATCATCCTTGGCGGGGACTGGATGAAGAGCCTCGCCACATCACCACCCGCCGCGGCGGGTGGTGATGTGGCGCATCTTGCAGTCGCTCAACTCGGTAACAATCTTCGGTGAGGCAACACGAGGCGACAACTTCACGGAAAGCGTTGCGGTCAAAAATCCTGAACCCGTGCGATCGTCGGATTTCGACGAGATGCTCGCGACGGGTCTGGTCCCGATGGGCATAATCCGCGAAGGCTGCCGGCGCGACGCCGAGTTGCTGCGCCACATAGGCGAGCACAGGAGCGGGCGGGACTTCGCCCGCTTCCAGCGCACGGCCAGGCCATCTCATATATAGCATGAGCATCGCATAGCCGAGCCGGGTGGCATCGCCGCGACGGCGGCCGACAATTTCCAGGTCGTCGCTGGTCAGCGTATAATGACGCGCGATCTCGCGCTCATCGAGCGGCGCGCCATAATGCCTCGCCCAGATTTCCAGGCTCACCAGTCGCCGTCTCGCCAAGCATCATCTCCTTCGCTTTGCGTGTCCGTCAGACGGTCCTCTGGCGGCCAACAGGAATATGTCCGTTAACTCTGGACCTGTAACGGCGATTCGGACAAGATCGCATAATGACGGGAAAACGGACAGGATCGGGCATCATGTGGCGCTGATCGGCTATGCGCGCGTCTCGACCGCAGACCAGAAGCTGTCGCTCCAGCTTGACGCGCTGAACACTGCCGGGTGCGACCGTATATTCGACGATCACGCATCCGGGGCAAAAGCCGATCGGCCTGGCCTAACCGAAGCGCTCGCCTATTTGCGCCCCGGCGACACGCTGGTGGTCTGGAAACTCGACCGCCTCGGCCGCTCGATGAGCCACCTGATCGAGAAGGTCGGCGAGCTTGCGGCGCGCGGCATCGGGTTCCGCTCACTCACCGAGAATATCGACACCACCACTTCGGGCGGCATGCTGGTGTTCAACATCTTCGGCTCGCTGGCCCAATTCGAGCGTGACCTGATCCGTGAACGCACTCATGCCGGCCTCAAGGCCGCACGCGAGCGGGGCAACAAGGGTGGTCGCCGGCCTGTCGTTACCCCCGACAAACTACGTAAAGCGCGGGCGCATATCGCAGCGGGCCTCACTGTTCGTGAGGCGGCGGCCCGGCTCAAGATCGGCAAAACCGCCCTATACAAGGCTCTGGAAAACGCGTGAAACCGCTGGCGATCAAGAACTCGTGGGTGCTGGTCACAGGGGCTTCGACCGGTTTGGGCAGAGCGTCCGCCCTCCGCTTGGCGGCATCGTACCAGGCCAAGCCCCTGATTGTTGGACGAAGGCTCGACAACTTGCGGGAGCTACAGACCGAAATTGACGAGCGGTTCAATGTGCCGTGCGAGATTATAGTGGCTGATCAACGTGAAATCGAGGGCAGGGAGAAAATCGCGGCTAAGGTTGCAGAATTGCAAGTAACAGCCGCTTTGTTGGTTGCCGGAATGACGAGCGTTGGTTCATTTGATGCAGGCCGTGCCGACACTTATGCCGAGGTAATTGAAACAAACATACTCGGTTTCACGGATTTGCTGGCTCGCCTGATTGCGATTTTCAGGGAGCAGCCGTTTGAATCCTCAGTAATCGCCGTGTCGAGCCTGGCGGGCGAAACATCCGTGCCCTTCCAAGCGGTCTACGGCGCGTCGAAAGCCTATGTAAGCACCCTCATGCGAGCGCTTTCCGTGGAGCTTGCCGGGACGGGAGTGAGTGTTGGGTCTTTTGCACCCGGTGGAATCGACACAGACATGGCTGCCCTCAGCGATTTGAAGTGGGGGAGGTTGGGTTTGATGGACGTTGACCGGTGCGCGGCCCATGCAGTCCACGCTCTGGTTTATCGGCAATCCTTCGCCATACCGGGGATGGGCAACCAGCTCACATATTTGGCGAGCAGGGTTCTACCTCGATCGTTGGTCAATCGGATTGCCGCCCTCCCATATCGGCGCCCGTAGGGCGGCACCACATAAAAGGGGCAGGAAAGCCTGCGAATAGCATCTGCTGGCATCGTACCGGATTTGTTCGCCCTTAGCGTGCAGATACGTCACTTTCGTGTAGTCACCCCATGTTTCCGATCAGCGCGCGCCCTATCACATCAACGTGATCTCAGCGGCGACGCATGAGGCGCCCTATGTCCTCGACGGCCTGACCAGCCATGGCACCGATCTGAAAATCGTCGAGCATTACACCGACACCGGCGGAGCGACCGATCATGTCTTCGCCCTGTGCGCCATGCTGGGATTTCGCTTTTGCCCGCGTCTGCGCGACTTTCCAGACCGGCGCCTCGCGCCGATGGCGCCGGTCACGGCCTATCCGTCCATCGCTCCGCTGTTGGGCAAGCGCATTCGCACCGAAGTCATAGCTGAACAATGGGACGACGTGCTGCGCCTTGTCGGGTCGATCAAGGCCGGCCATGTCGCGCCATCGGTCATGCTGAGAAAGCTCGCCGCCTATGAGCGGCAGAACCAGCTCGACATCGCGCTGCAGGAAATCGGCAAGATCGAGCGAACGCTGTTCATGCTGGACTGGCTGGAAAATCCCGATCTGCGCCGGCGATGCCATGCCGGGCTCAACAACAGCGAGCAGCGCCATGCCCTGACGCAGGCGATCTATACATTCCGCCAGGGCCGTATCATCGACCGCAGCCATGAGGCGCAGCAATATAGGGCATCCGGCCTCAATCTGGTCATCGCCGCAATCGTCTATTGGAACACGATCTACATGGATGCCGCCGCCCAGCATCTACGATCAACATCGGTCCCGGTGCCTGATGATCTGCTCGCCCATACGTCCCCCGTGGGTTGGGAGCATATTGCGTTCTCCGGCGATTTCCTCTGGGATCGTGCAGCCGCTTCCACTGGCCGAAAGGCCCTCAATCTCCCGCCGGATAGCCGTGCGGCCTAAGCGTTCGCTGATTGTTCGCCCTTAGCGTTGTTTAGCGTACCATCCACGCTATGCCCTCTAGCAGGCGTCAAAACGGTATTTTCGCGTATTCACCTGGACACCATTTCGGCGGCGATGCCTGCGCGACCATCCGTGCCGCACTTGCCGGGGTGATGTCCTTTCCCGACATTTGAGTATCGAAGCCGGATCACGATCCGCTTAAATATCAGTAAGATCTTCAGGGTACCGGCCTCCACGCTGGCAAAAGAGTTGCCAGGTTTCCTGCCCCCGTCCGGTCACCACCAAATGGACTGACTTGTCTGGCGCATATTCCAAGAGACCCAGACGGATTAGGGGGCCGATGGTTCGATCACCGATTACTTTTTCCCTGTTTCGTCCTGGCATGACCATCGTCCATCCCGGCGTACCACGCTCGGTGAGCGCGGGCTCCAGGTACCCATTCCGGGTATTATCCGCTTCCCGGCCAAGAAAAAACAGGCAGATGCTCCAGAAGGCATCCCTGGGTCGGGGCGGGATCATCGCCCATTCGAGAGGGCCCGTTGTATCGGGCTGCTCATGCACCGTGGTAGTAATTGTTGGACCGTCTCGTACGCCTTCACGATACGCGCGCTCCAGCGCCTGTGCGATAGCGCCGGCGGTGTCGACAGTGTAACCATATTTGCGGTCATGGCGGTCTTTGGCGACGATGCCGCGAGCGATCTCACGGAAGCGTACCTTGCGCCGTGGATCGGGCGGCAGACGTGGCGGCGCTTTTGTCATGCCGCTATTTCCTCGTCAGGGGCGCCATCCGCTCTCGCGCGCCCGACGATTGCAGCGACCGTGTTCTTGCTCAGGCCAAGATCACGCGCGATCCAGCGATAGCTGCGCCCCTCTTCAACCAGCGCCAGCACTTTGGGCCCAAGCCGATCGGACTTGGGCCGTTCCCCCGGTTGCCGTCCGAGCTTGCGCCCCCTCGCTCGGGCCGCAGCCAGCCCGGAACGGACACGCTCGCTGAGCATGTCGCGCTCGAACTGCGCGATGCCGGCAAGCAAAGTGGCCATCATCCGCCCATGTGGTGTGTCGACCTCGAACGTCATGCCGCTCATCGCCACCACGGACACACGCCACCCGGACAAGCGGTTCAACGTGTCGAGCAGATCCTGAGTGGAGCGGCCCCACCGGCTGAGTTCGGTCACAAGGATCGCATCGATCTGGCGTGCCTGCGCCAGCTTCATCACCTGGTTACGTGCCGCCCGGTTCGCCTTCATGCCGGAGGCGGTCTCGCGGAACACTTCCACCACTTCATAGCCGCCCCGCTCGGCGAAGGCGGCAAGGTCGCGCAGTTGCCGCTCGCAAGATTGGTCGGCGGTCGAGACCCTGGCATAAATGGCGACGCGCTGTCCCAATTGAACCCCTCTGAAATTAGGCTCCAAAAAGCCTTGATCTGCGCAGGGTCAATGTTGTCCAAAACAGACTTCTGATCAACTGGGACAATGCGCCTGTGCCAAGACGCCACATCCTGACGGCGCGTCAGCGCTCGGCACTGCTCGACCTGCCGACCGACGAGGCATCGCTGCTCCGCCATTATATTCTGGCTGACGACGACCTGATCCACATCGACCGGCGACGCAGGCCGGAGAACCGGATCGGCTTCGCGCTTCAGATATGTGCGTTGCGCTATCCTGGACGCGCTCTTGCTCCGGGCGAACTGATCCCACAGGCCATCTCAGCCTTTTTGGGTGCCCAACTCGGTATCCCGGGTGAGGCGCTCGTACGCTATGCTGTCCGTCGTCAGACCCGGCAGCAGCACATGGAAGCGCTGCGTCGTATCTACGGCTATCGTATGTTTCCGGGGCAGGGCCGCCATTCTCGAGCCTTTCGGCAGTGGCTTGTCGAGGAGGCCGAACAGGCCCATTCGAATGAAGATCTGGCCCGCCGCTTCGTTACACGCTGTCGCGACACGATGACCATCTTGCCGGCGATATCGACAATCGAGCGATTATGCGCTGACGCGTTGGTTGCAGCAGAGGGTCACATTGAAGCCCGTATCGTGGGCCGGCTTGATGCCGAAATGCGTAAACGATTGAACGCGCTGTTGACCGAGGTCATGCCCGGCAACGTCAGCCGTTTCGTCTGGCTCCGCAAATTCGAGGTGGGCCATAACTCGGCGGCAGCAATCCGCCTTTTGGATCGGCTTGAATTCCTTCAGGGCTTTGGTTTGTCGGTACAGAGCCTCGCCGGTGTTCCGATACACCGGATTGCACGGCTACGCCGGCAGGGGGAGCGTTACTTCACCGATGAGGTGCGCGATACCGGCGCGAACCGCCGGTTGGCCATTCTCGCGGCCTGCGTCGTCGAATGGGAAGCGGCCATGGCCGATGCGGTGGTGGAAACTCATGACCGCATCGTGGGCAAGACCTGGCGCGAAGCAAAGCAGGTGCATGAAACCCGGATCGGCGCTGCCCGCACGAGCGTCACCGATACACTGCGTGCATTTACCGCACTGGGATCGGCCATGATCGAGGCCCGCAATGATGGCGTGGCGATAGAGACGGCACTGACGCAATCGCCGGAATGGGCCAGGCTTGATGAATGGGTGGCGATCGCAGGGCAATTGAGTTCGACGATGGCGGAAGAACCGCTTGCCTATGTCGAGCGCGGATACCACCGGTTTCGCCGGTATGCCCCGCGTATGCTCCGCTGCCTCAGGATTGGTTGTGCTCCTATAGCAAAGCCGCTCTTTACGGCGGCGATGGCGATCGGCGATAACCGGTCACCGATTCAATCTGGCGTCGATTTCCTCCGCCCCAATTCCAAATGGCACCGATACCTCAAGGCGCAGGAGGCCGGGGACGGCCGACTTCGGGAAGTGGCCATTCTTTTCCATTTGCGCGACGCCTTCCGGTCCGGGGACATGTGGCTGACGAAATCCCGGCGCTACGGCGACATCACCCAGGTGTTGGTCCCGTTGGCGATGGCGCAGGAACAGATGGGTCGATTGACCTTGCCGCGCGATCCTCATGCCTGGCTCGATGATCGAACGAGGCGACTGGAAGAGGGGCTGAAGCGGCTCGGGGCTGCCGCCCGTGACGGCACGATCCCCCACGGAAGCATCGAGGACGGTGAACTGCGGATCGATCGGCTCACCGCCGCTGTCCCGGATGAAGCCGAGGAACTGATCCTTGACCTCTACCGCCGTCTTCCTCCCGCCAGAATCACGGACATCCTTCTCGAGGTCGATGCGGCGATCGGCTTCACTGAGGCTTTCACCCACCTGCGAACCGGCGCACCGTGCGAGGACAACATAGGCCTGCTCAACGTCCTGCTCGCCGAAGGCCTGAATCTCGGCTTGCGCAAAATGGCCGAGGCTTCGAACACTCATGATTATTGGCAGCTGTCACGGCTCGCCCGCTGGTACGTGGAAAGCGAGGCCATGAACCAGGCATTGGCCATGGTCGTCGCCGCGCAGGGCAAACTGTCTATGGCAGCGCACTGGGGCATGGGTGCCAGCGCGTCCAGCGACGGCCAGTTCTTCCCCACCGCACGGCAGGGCGAGGCGATGAATACGATCAATGCCAAGTATGGATCGGAGCCCGGTCTCAAAGCCTACACCCATGTCAGCGACCAATTCGCGCCCTTCGCCTCGCAGACCATCCCGGCCACGGTGAGCGAGGCTCCCTACATTCTGGACGGCCTGTTGATGAACGAGGCCGGCAGACAGGTGACGGAACAGTTTGCCGATACGGCGGGCTATACCGACCATGTTTTTGGACTGAGCGCGCTTCTCGATCGCCGGCTCGTGCTGCGCATCCGCGATCTACCCTCCCGGCGCTTCTACGTGTTCGATCCGAGGGCGACGCCGACCGAACTACGAAAACTCGTCGCCGGTAAAATACGCAAGGACATTGTCGTCGCCAACTGGCCCGATCTGTTCCGCAGCGTCGCCACGGTCAACGGCGGCAGGATCACTCCCAGCCAGTTGCTCCGCAAACTGGCGTCCTATCCTCGGCAGAACGATCTGGCCCTGGCCTTGCGCGAGGTAGGCAGGGTCGAGCGTACGCTGTTCCTGATTGACTGGATTCTCGACGCTGACATGCAGCGGCGGGCGCAGATCGGCCTCAACAAAGGCGAGGCGCATCACGCACTCAAGAATGCGCTGCGCATCGGCCGTCAGGGTGAGATCCGGGATCGGACCAGCGAAGGCCAGCATTATCGGATCGCGGGGCTCAATCTGCTTGCAGCCATTATCATCTACTGGAACACGCTCCACCTTGGTAAGGCTGTCGACCTGCGCCGCCGGGATGGTCTCGACGTTCCGCCTGAATTGCTCGCGCACATCTCGCCGCTTGGATGGGCTCATATCCTGCTCACCGGCGAATACCGCTGGCCCAAGGGAGCCGAGCCGTTATAAAATTGTCCGGTAAATCCGTGATCTGTATCTGCAAGAAAGTACGATGGGCCAGTCCAAGGATAAACTGCCAACCGAACGTGCGATCCGCGATCTGCTCGACAAGCATGCATGTCCGGTTCCTTACCATGAAGTGAGGACGCGGCTGCTAGGCAACATCGCCTGTCCCGATCCCGCCGTGCAACCCATGGCGGTCATCGCCGGCTTATGGGGCGGAGCGTTACCCGAGTTCGACAGCGTGGATGATGCCAATGCGCTGCTTGGCGCGCTGGTCATGGGCCTGTGGAATGAACTGGCCGACCATCAGGACCCCAAGAAGCCATTTCGAGCCACTCGTGTTCCCCTGGAGCCAACCAGCGCCAATCTGGGAAATCTGGGTATGGTCCGCGCGCAGGAAGTCGAAGGTTTCGTCGAAGGCCTGTTCAATGGCGAGGAGGAGGCCGGGCTGCCCGAACGCGCCCATGAAGCGGTCACGCATCTCGGGGAAATCAGAGCGATGATGGCGGGCGTCGCCGACCTCATCGAACGCACCAGGGACGAACCTGAGGATCGCAGGCAAATCAAGGAGACGATCAAGCATCTGCGGGTGATGACCGAGATCATGGAGACCGAGATCCATGCCGCGGTTCTGGCCTGCACGCGGGCGCGCGCCCAAGGCCTCCTCGGTATCACTACGCCGTTGGGAACGCGGCATTGAACCAGAATTCAGATGCGGAGCAGCGTCTTCGCGAAAAGCTGCGCAAGATCGAAGACCTGTTCGCCGGCGCTGCCACCGCAGGTGAAAAGGCCGCAGCGGGTGCCGCCGCAGAACGTATCAGGCGCCAGTTCACCGAAACGAGCCGCCGCGAAACGTCGGAAGAGTTCAAGTTCTCGATTCCAGACCCGTGGTCACGACAGCTCTTCACAGCCCTCTGCAGGCGCTATGGCCTCAAGCCGTTCCGCTATTCACGCATGCACCGGCAGACGGTAATCGTCCATGCGCCCGTCAGTTTCATCAATCAGGTCCTGTGGCCCGAGTTCGAGGAGCTCAGCGAGGCCCTCTCCGCCCATCTCCTCGAGATCACCAATCGGATCATCCGCGAGGAGGTCTATGCGACGCCCGGAGAGGCTGATGAAATTGCCGAGCCAGCACGGCTACGATAGCGAAAATCCTTGACTGATCGCTTAGGGTGTCATTTCGCCCCCTACCGGAACTGACCCGAATGATAGATGGGCTGGATACCGCTTGAAACCGACGGCTGCAACCGGCGCCAATTTGACGAAAGTCGGCGCGTGCGAGCTATCGCGGCCCCATCCCCGATCCCGCCCAGGACACCTGTCCTTCTACAAGAATCCCGCACCAGCGTGGTCATCGAAACGCTCAGCCGAGCGGACGTAGCCGAGCAGAACTTTGAGCGACTTGTGCCGCGACACCTCCTGCATCTTAGCGAGCGAGGCGCGGGTGCGCGCCGCCTCGGTCAAAAACCCGGCGCGCAGCGAATGCCCGGCGATCGTCTCGGGATCAAGGCCCTGTAGGGTGGCGTAGCGCTTGACCAGGCGCGCCACCGAGCGATCGGACATCGCCGCCATCGTGAACTCACCCTGGGTGCCCACGCGGGTAAATAGCGGCCCGGGCGCCCCGCCCCGGATCTGCAACCAGGCATTGAGATGGGCAACGGGGCGGAGCACTTCGCCTACCGGCACGGCGATGGTAGCCCCCCCGCCTTCCTGATCGGTCTTGGAATGGCGCACGAAGACGGTAAGCCCCTGGTCGACCAGCTGGATGTCGGCGAGCTGGAGCGCGACGAGCTCGGACCGGCGCAGCGCGGCGGCAAGGCCCAGCGCCAGGATCGCCCGGTCGCGCACCGCACGAGTGTTCAACCCGTCTGCCTTGGCGATCATGCCCGCCAGATCCTTCGCGCCGATCGCCGCCTTCTTCCGGGTCGGTCGTGCGCGCTGCTCGCGGCGGATGCCCGAAAGGGTATCGGCGATCAACTGGTGGGTGTCGCGGGCGCTCGGGGGCGGCAAACCGTCGTGATGATGCCGCCAGGTGATCGCCGCGAGATGGCGGGTGACGGTGCTGTCGGCGCGGCCCGCGCGGGCGAGCGACGCCAGATAGGTGGCGACGACCTCGGGGAGCGCGGGAAGCGGTTCGAGCCCCCTGCCCCAGCACCAGTCCTGGAACTGGTGCCAGTCGCTGGCATAGGCGCGCAGGGTGTTGGCGCTGCGCGCCCGCAGGCGATAGGCCCGGGCGGCCTCAACTTCCGCGGCGAGTTCGGGGGCGCAAGCTGGCGAGAGGTCGCCGGCCGCGACCAGCATGTTCGTTGTGCTCGTCCTTTCTGCCCGCCCTGCCCCGTCGCCGATCTTCTTGTCCACCCGCCCGCTCCGTGCTGTCCGTTCGTGCTTTCACCCGGAAAACCTGCCGCGTTGTAGCCCGATCTATCCTGTCCGTGAAGGGAACTTATCGGACAGTGTACCCAGCCTCATAGCTGAGTTTACCTTTTTGGCATTTCCTATACTCTCGGTCCAATGACCACCTCACCCGCTTCCTGGCAACTCACCCTCGCCCGCATCGAAGGCGCGCTGCCCTTGCTTACCCGAACGGAAGCCACCCTTCTCGCCCGTCGCTCGCTGCGCCGCCTGTGGGCGCACCATGTCCGCGCTTATCCTTTTGAAAACCTTGGCCCCGATCACGATCCTGGCCCGGATGCCGCCGAGCTGGTCCGCACCCACCACACCGCCGAGCGCGATGCATTCTGCTCGTGGATCGCGCGCCGCGCCGCCCCGCCACTCGCCGAAGCCGCCACTAGCGTGCTCACCGCCAAGGGCGTTCCCGAAACCTTTGAGAGCACCTACGAAGCCGCCGATAGCGCGCTCGACCGGCTCGAGGCGCTGCTGCCGGCCGAGGATCCGCTCGGCGCACTAGTCGCGCTCGTCACGCAGTTACGCGAGCAGGAAACCGCCTTCCTCGAGGGCGGCTCGGAGACGTACATCACCGCCGGCCGCACCTTCAGCCGCTCGCCCCCGCGCGGCGGCGCCTGGGCCGCAGCGCTCGCGGTCGCGCTACGCCCGCAGCTGTTCGCCCTGGGTGCAGCGCCGCTTGCGCTTGCCGGCGTTGCCCCGCGAGAAGCCTTCAGCAGTTTCCGCGAACGCTCCATCCCCACGATTCTTGCCGAGGCGCTGCGCACCGGCGCCGCTGCCGTCCGCACCGACATTATCGGTGCCCGCGCCGCGGTAGACCTCGGCAAGGCGCGGCTCGCTGGCACCAACCGTTCGTCGCGGGCCCGCGATGCCTGGCTGCTGCTCGCCGGGCTCGGCCCCCTCACCCGCGCCGAGATGGCCCGCGCTCTGGGTGTCACCAAACGCACCGCCTCGCAGGCCGCCACGACACTCGAAGACGCCGGGCTAATCGCGGCTGCCGGACGGCACGAAGGCCTTCGCATAGTGGCCCTGCGTGAAAGTTGAGCCGGGCGTAGCGTGCGCCCTATCGTCCGGCCGTCAAACCGGGGCATCGCTGAATCTGGTCGTAAAGGTACGCTGGCGAGCCGCTGGCGGTGGCTATCGCCTGTTTGTCTTCATCCCTGCTAGGTTAGGCGACTAGAGGTTTTCGTGGCGGGCACTCCCACGTGATTTTTTAGCTAGCGCGGCGCTGATACGAAAAGCAAGGTCAGGATCGGTGGCGGGGTCTTGGGCGATAGCCTTCAGATCCTTGTGAAGCACGACCTTGATGACCTCTTCGTCCTTGTTGATTTTTCTCAGCAAAGATTTGGCGCCTTTACGCAAATCTTCAGCAGTGGACACAATTACTCCGGTCGCATTCGCGTGGTAAAGGTCCCCGGCTCGCTTGGTCGCCACCCAGAGCCTATCGATCGCTGCCATGGGGACTCGCCCATCTTCGCGCAAGAACTTGGCCTCGCTGACGGTCACTTCGCCTGTCTCCCTATGGCGATGGATACCATCATCGCCACCATCGTTGCTCGGCCCTCGGACCTTCAACTGGTCGGGATCACGCTCGATCAGAGAGTGGGCTATCGCCTCTAGGTCGGCATTTTGCGGATCATAAGCTGGATCTGTCGTTTTCATTAGGCCCCCGAGGTCATGACCCTAAAGGTGGCCACGCATACCCGCCAGATCAAGGTGCCCTCGGCATACCGAAATTGGCAATCGAACATCGAGAAACGGGAAAGACCGAGGCGACGGCGAACACATGAAATGCGCCGGACCCTGCTGGCGGTCGCGGCCAGGTGCCAGACCAACGCCGACACCCCCTGACGAAAAACCCTGCCACCGGCATTGTCGGACACTTTCACAATCCGACATTGAGTTTCGGACATTCCAGGGGATAACAGGACCGCGCAATTCCGTGCGCGCCGGAGTTTGGGCGGAACCACGTGACGACTGTATGGGATTCATGTGGTTTTCGACACTAGACCGGGTATTGAACGCGCTATGCTCTTCGGCATCAATCTTCGCGCCAGTGGGGACGCCACACCTTATTGGGAACTCGTCGAGCGTGCTGCTGCATTAGAGGACGAGCCCACAATTGAGGCCCTTGAGTATCCGCCGCACATTACGCTCGCCAAATATGCCGATGCTAACCCTCAAGAGCTTCAGGCTGTTGTTACCGATCTGTCGGCTATGCGGCCCTTGAAGATATCTTTTGATCGTATTGGGGCGTTCGATCCGGGGTTCTTGATCCTGTGGGCGTCTCCAAAACCGCACGAAGGTCTGCTGGACCTGCATAATCAAGTGCACACCCGCATTGATCCGGGTCGATGCAAGCCGCCATACCGTCCAGACAATTGGACACCTCATTGCTCGATTGCGTTGCGAGTAGCTGACCACCACCGCGAGGCCGCAAATCGGATGGTGGTAGCCGATTTCACTCCATTCGTGCTGACATTCGACGTGGTAGACTGCGTATCCTCGCCGCCGATTTCGGTCATCGCGGAACGCGAACTGATCGGATAACAGGTGAAATACGTTCGGGGAGCTTTTGACTTAACCCATCACTCGCCCGCCAGCCCGCGTCGCAATGGTGTGAATTGGTCGGCAGGCGATCCTGCGTGAGCGTCAGCTATGCCACACGCCTGTTTCAAGCGCCACATTCGCCTATCGCCCCCCTCTCCTGTCGGCTCGGGCGTTGATTATGGCAGCTGCCTCAACCATGTCCTTGGTGTATGAACAAGCCCCAGCTTACGCCTGAGCAGCACCTGAAAGGTCAGCACCATCGACTGATGATGAGCGCCCTGGATTTTCGTCATGCTTTAAGTGCGGCGACATTCTTGATGCAGGACGTCGATTGGGAAATAGGCCGATGCACGCAGGAAGATCGGCGCCGGTTCAAGTGCTACGAAACGTCGATGGTCGTTTCCTACGGTCGGCCATTTTCAACGGCGCGCGGCATGGCAGCGCCATTCAACTGGAAGCATTTGGGGCGAGAGTTCGCAATGTCTGCCGGGGAAACGAGCCTGCACGAGATGCTGCTCGAGGCTCGCAATAAAACCTATGCGCATTCCGACGGCGATCACAGCGACATCACTGCTGCGATCTGGCGAACTGACCTTGGTGAGGGCAGGACTTTCGATTTCCTGTCGGTTGAGGGCGGCGAACTGCTTCTCTTCGACCAAGCACAAGTGCGCGCCATTCATGCATTTCTTTGGAGAGTGAGGAATCACGTAGATAGGGCCGTTCAGCGTCATCCTGCCCCAAGGGATGGCCTACCCGTTCATCTGATCGAAGTTTGATGGCTAAATACTGGTGCGGAGCCACCAGCCCTAGCTGCAGCGAGGCAGTCTAACGCTTAGCATTGGGTGCGATTGCTGAATTTTTGCATTGGAGGGCGCGCCTTTGATACGTACCCCCTCCCCTGCCCTGTTATGTGGCGTTCCGGCAGCCAGCTTCCTTTTGGGTGCCGCATGCCCGTCAATTCGCTGTCGTTTGCCAACCGCTTTATATCGGTATCGGATACGTTTATTTATGGTATACCTTTACGATACCGCTATTAGATATATCCCCATTATCCGCTATGGGTTGACAATCCTAATTGTGAACCGCTAGGAAATGTCCGGCAGCCGATTGCGCATGCAATGTGCGTCGATCACCAATCAAAGCGTAAGGTCTATAAAACGTAAGGTCTATATATGCCCGTCATTTCGATTATGACCACGAAAGGTGGAGCGGGGAAAACTACTGCTACACTTCTCTTGGGTACCGGATTAGCTGAGCAAGGCGCAGACGTTTGCCTGATCGATGCCGATCCGAATCAACCCTTGGTCCGATGGGCCGAGGAAGCGAACCTCCCGTCGAATCTATCGGTTGTCGGGAGCGTGACCGAGGAAAACATCATTGAGACGATCGAGGAGCAGTCCGCCAAGGTTAGTTTTGTCATAGTCGACCTTGAAGGTTCCGCGAACCTTTCAAGCGGATATGCAATCAGTAGCAGCGACCTTATTTTGATCCCGCTCCAGGCATCCAAATTAGATGCGAACGAAGCGGCCAAAACGCTGAAATTCATTCTGAGGCAGTCGAAAACCACCAACAAAAACATCCCGGCTAGAGTGCTATGGAGTAGGGCGCCAGCAGCGTATCAGACACGCAGCGGTCGAGATATGGGTACGCAGTTCGAGGAGGCGGGTATTTCGTTCCTCAACACCCGGGTAGTGGAGCGAGAGGCATTCAAAGGCGTTGTAAATTTCGGCGCTACACTTGCTGACCTTACAGATGAACAGGTCCCGGGGCTAGATAAGGCTCGTGTCAATGCTGCTGCATTAGTAAAAGAAATTATTGAGGTATTGAGGGAGGCGCGCAAATGACTTCGGGAAAGATCAGCCTCGACCTTGATGAATTCAAGCCTCAGCCGGTCAAGATTGACGCGGATTCACGGGCTCAGATCAAGGAAGCCTCCGATAACGCGGGATTTACCGGCCGCCATGCGGTCGCCAAGACTAAGCCAGCATCTCTGCCGGTAAGCGCAGAGCAGGGTGGGGCCAGTGAAGTAAAGCGTCGCGGCCGAAAGCGGACGACGGGTCGGGATGTGCCTTTCACCGTCAAATTGCGACGCGATACAAACAATCAGATTTATGAACTCGCCGATCAACTGGAATGTGGCGCAATCGCTGAGGTGATTGAAATGGCCTTGCAAGCGCTGACGGAAAAAATCGCACGAGGTGAGCCAACCCGTTGAATGCAAACCCTTGGATGATAATGAGGCACCGGCATATCATGAGCACGAAAGGGTATGTTCAAACGCAACTCGTTTCGCCACGCTTGAGCTTATATTTCTTATCGGCTTTCCACCCAACGTTCATAAGCAAACGCCATGGCAGGCATGGCGATAACTGAAGCTAGCAGCCCTACAAATCCACCAAACTCGGCGCCAGCGACTATAGCCGCGGCTCCGGCAGGCAGCACGAAAGCCCGCCCAGCGCCGATAAGCCCATCGACACAGCTTGCACGATGGACAGAGTCAGGTTCTTGAGCGTGGAGGATCGGAGACGGTGTCCATGTCCGCATCGGCGCCGCGACCTTTTGTGTCTTAGGTTTTCGAGGTTTCTTAACCTTGCTCTTCTTCGCCGCGGCCACCGGCAATCCCCGAGCGTCATTAATGCGGTCCACGAACCGGCTATTAGTGATCTCGAGGTCGGGCATGCTCCAGCCTCGCGGTAGCGGATAGGCAGGGTCAGCTATCAGTTCCGGTTCAGCCGCATCGATATACTTTGCTGCTATCCGCATCCGCCGTAAGGCTTCTCGGCGCATCATATCAATGCGTGTTCTAGTGATTCCGAAGCCGTCAGCGATTTCAGCAGCACCGGATTGCGGGACGCCGATTCCGTAACTGAGGCGGATCAACCGCTCCAGACGCGGTGATAAGGTACGCAGTAAGGTGGTCACGAGCTGGCGCCGTTCGAGATCCTCGTGCGGGGAGGGGGCAGCCTCAACAAGTGCTTCTGCTAACACTGCCACAAGATCGCTGTCGAGAAGATCGGCCGAGCGGGTCATATGAGCACCCCGACGATGGTGAGCAGGAAGGCCAGCGATCCCGCTATGATCTTACCAGCGGCCATGGCCTTGGCTGCCGTTCCGTAGCGTACATGGCTCCATGTACGGTCGATACCCGAGACGATTCCAAGGGAGCCATCGACGAGCAGGATCGAGCCCATGACGTAAAGCAGGATGGCAATTGCCTTGACCAGGCCGAGGAGGGACAAAGCACCGAGCGCGAACAGGGCGCCGATGGTGATTGTGGCGTAAGCCTGAAGTTTGGAGGCAAGGTCGAACAGGCCGAGGAGGCGCAAGGGGCTCCTCCAGGGCAGGGGATAGCGCAGCAGGACCATGGGACGGCGGCACTGACGGCATCCCTCAATAGGAGAACCACGCCGCCACTCATGCACTGGATGGCCGCAGTATGGACATTTGGGGAGGTGTCGGGGACCGTGCATCAGTTTGCCGCGGGCCCGAGATAATCAATCTCAATAGCAGCAGCGCCGCGCTTGCGCCCCACGACGCGCACGAGGTTATCCGCTCTGGCGATCGAGTCGATCTCGCCGATCAGCCACCACCACATCCCATCCGTGTCCTTTAGCATGGGGCCGCGCTGCGAAGTCGCTATGGTGCTGGTCAGTCCTATCGTTTCACTCATTGCCTCGGTTCTCCATTGGATCGCTAGGCTTGCCATGAGAGGCGTTAAAGCAGGCCATCTCGCAGTGGAGCATGGGTCGGCCGTGGCTGTGCAACCGCTTCCCGTTCATCATCACGGGGCGCGAAGCGAGCCGTTTGCAGCGGGTATTGGAGCGATCAAGGAACCCACAGGGCATTGCCAGCGGTTCTGCTGGCGTGATGGCGGTGTCCTCGATCGCGGCGTCTAGCGGCTCCTCGCCGAACAGATCCGACTGGGCGTTCATGATCCATGGCTCCAAGCTGGGGGGGAAGGGCAGGGGGCTCATCCTCCTGTCGTGTCCCCCCTTCCATTCCCTCTCCCCTCCTACTGCGCCGGTGTTCCAGGTCCCTGTGCGTTGCCGGTGGAGGCTGCTACAGGAGCCGCTACGGACGCAGCTGGAGCCGCAACACGAGCGGGGACAGCTGACGTCGCGAAAGGTGGCGAGATGCGCCCCTGCGCGTCTCTGGCGAGCTTGCGGAAGGCGTCGAGCAACGCGAAGGACGTGATTTTGCCGATATCGGTGCTGGTGTAGCCGCCGCCAAGCGCACCGATACCTGAGCCCATCAGTGCGCCGCCGATGATCGATATGTCTTTTTTGCGGGCTGAGCCGGTAGCGACAACTTTCTGCAGTCCGGTTTTCACCTCCACGAGAGTTAGCATCGTCTGGCTCTCCAGCTTCTTCGACTTGAAGCCAATCCCGCCTGGAAACAAAGTGCCGAGCCCGCCACCGCTTCCACCGGCATTGCCATCAGAATAAAGAACACGGGCGGTGAGCAGGTAGTCGGCAGCCAACAGGGTCGCTTGCGTATTGCCGTTCACGATAGTGCCGCCCGCGGCAAGCGCGCGTTCGCGCTGAAGCGCATCGAAACCTTCGCCTCGATCGAGCACCTGGAAGCAATTGGACTGCGAGGTCAGCAGCTTCAGTAGCGGCAGTGGGTCGATCTTCTGCGAGCCCCCGCCATTCTGTGCCTCGGCCATACGGATCATGGCGCGAAGCCCTGGAGGAATATCTTCCTCGCTCGGCGCGGCAGTGCGATCCTCGACCAGCGCAATGGTGCCGAGGGGAACATCGCAGCGGGGAACTTCTGAAGTTTCATCGATGCCGATACCACCTTTGCCCGTCTTCTGGGCGGTGGCAGGTGTAGCGGCCAGCGCTGCGAGTGTGAAAGCAAGGCCGGCGCTAAGGTGAGCAGCAGCGGTGAGCATGTGTCCCATAGCTAATTATCCCTGTTGAGCGTGAAGATTGGCCAGCTGAGGGCCTGAAGCTGCCCCTCCGATTCCAGCTAATGAGTCGGTAATTAGGGCCGCGCGCACCTTTTCAGCAGCATCGGTTTCGCACAGCCAGTTGCGGTATTGTCGGTTCATGGTGAATCGATCGTCCTGTTCAGTTGAGAGGGTTGGGTGATCGGAAGTCTGCACTGGTGCGAAGATTACCCCAGCGACTGCGGTGCAGGTCGATTACGCGGGTCCAGTGCGGGTCTATGCGCATGGGTGCGCTGACAGTCTGCGAGACTGTCGAAATTCCGAAATATCGTTGCGTTCCATGCCACTTGTCGCCTTCGACGATCCTGACACGGTAGGTTCCGGGCGGAACGGGTACGACAACGTCTGCATTGCGCCGTGCATAGACCGAGATCACATGCGCCGATGTGTGGGGGTCGTAGAGCTGGACCATGGCGTTGCCGTGTGCAGAGATAATGCGAAGCTGTGAGATCGCTGATTTGGGATCTACGGTCCGGTTGACGGTGACGCTGCCGGAGGTGGGGAAGGGCATCTCGGGATCGTTGTCAGGTAGCCACCCGGTTAGCTTGATGTCGCGCCAGGCGGGTATGGCGATGGCGATCAGTACGACCGCGCCTGCAATCGCCCATCCGTTTTGGCCCGAAGATTTACGCCGCTTCGGCCGCCAGCGGTTCTTCTGATAATCAAAGCCTTGGTTTTTCGCTGCAAACCATGCTCCGTCCTGCTCGACGCGCGATTTGCGATCGTTCCAAAGGGTGCCCCCGAGACCCCGGCGCTTGCGGTAGCGCTCGCGCATGTAGTCGCGGTCATTTATTCCCATGGCCGCCTCTGGATGTCGCTTCGAAGCGATCCTCATGCTCTTGTAGCCATTTCGCGTCGCGTTGGATCTGTTCGGGATCGGTCGGTTCGATCGGCATGGTGGAGGCGATCAAGGCGATGAGACAGACAAAAGCGGCGCAGGGGATGAGCACACCAAGCGCGACTTTCGCGCCATCGCGCCAGGTCGGCACGCGCATGGGGTTATGGGTGATGGTGGGGGTAGCGGTGGCTGCGGGCGTGGATGCGAGCGTCTCGAGGTCGGCTATGCACTCATCGAATGCCTTGACGCAGTCGGTGAGGGAGCGGCGCAGGGTAACGGGCATCTGTATCGTCTCTGGCTCGCGCAGGATGCCGTGTATCCGCCCCGAGACGCGGCGCAGGATGAGCGCATATTCGATCATAATATCGCGGGGGGTGAGTGGTGTGGGAGTTACATCCTCGCGCACGGAGTCCTCCTGTAACAGCCGTTGAGGTGGGGAAAGGGGATAGAGCTGGATAGCGCATCGATCTGCGGGCCGATTCCGGCCAACGACATCTCGAGTGACCCGCAGATTGCTGGGCCGATCATCGCCGTGCGCTTGCTGCCGCGCGCGGGCACTCTCGCGCGACCCGGGTGTCTTGATCCCACCGCGCAATATAGGCGGCTTGCCCACCTTCGATCTGTTGGCACGAAAGGCTCCGGCCCTGCGCGTAGACCATTGCAAGCGTGCGCCCGTAAGGATCTGTGCCCACGCGCTCGATAGACAGAGGCCCGGCCATGATCCTTTGCAGCGAAGCCATGCTCGCGGCGGCCCGCTGCCGGTCGCAGATCGCGCCGGGTTTGGGCACTGGCCTGCACCGGCTGTTGCCGGGATCGTCGGGGGCGTCCACGCCGAGCAAGCGGATACGCTCGCCATTGCATCTGATCGTGTCGCCATCCGTCACGGTGCAGCCCGCCAGCGCGGCGGCGGCAATTATTATCAAAGACATCAGATGATCCTTTCCAACCAAGATTTTGCGCGCCAGGAACAGCAGTCCGCCGGTTTGTCGTGTGTCATAGATCGAGCCCTAGGTTCTTCTCCGGCAGGCCGGGTATCTGATCTGGATCGCGGCCCGGCATGGGCGGGATGCCGCGCAGGTCATCGACGGTCTGATCGACGACGCCGAGGCCATCGCCCTCGAGCCAATGGCGAGGATCTTTGTCTTGATTCCCGTCTTTCCCATCGGCTTCGAAGGCCAGAGAGGCTTTCTCCATGTCCGCGTCGTATTTGGAGTAGTCCGTGTCCGAGGCGCCCATGGCGGGAAGATCATCAAGATCATGCCCGTTCATGAGCGCCTCGACGTGGATTGGTTCGGCTGTCTCGAGTTCGCTCTTGTTCAGCGCGGCCGTCAGGGCATCGTCAGCTGCCTGGCGCTTGGCATCCGGCCCGTCGATTTCCAGCTTTCCGGTCGCCTCGAGCGCGGATGTCTTGTCGCCAGGATTGTGATCGAGCTGGCGCTCCAGCTTCTGCTGGTCATCGACGATCATGGTGATGTCGTCGCGTACACGGGTTACACCAACGTTGAAGAGACGCTGGTTCGAGAGGTTATGCTCGTAGCTGAGCATGACGGTGATCGCCTTGTCGGAGGTTATGCCCTGCGCCATGTGCATGTTGAGCGAGTAGGCCAGGTCGATGCGGGAGAGCATGGGGTCGCCGCGCTCGAGCGTGACCTGTTCCTTCGCGGCATTCTCGACGATGACGCCGCCCGCATCGATAGCGACGATCGTCGCCTGCGCAGAATTAAGGAGACCGCGATCCTTGTCGTTGGTCGTCCAGCGGATCTTGTCGCCCTCGTAGATGGTGAGAGACTGGCGGGTAGAAAGCTCAAGGCGCTCGCGGGTGATGGAAGGATCGATCCGCTGCGGGTCGAAACGAGTACGGCGCCCATTTTCGCCCGTAACCTCGACCTTGCCGTTGGCGTAGACCTTGCTGACCTCGTAGACGCCACGGCCCAGCCCGATCTCATCGACGCGGCCGGTCACATGGAGAGATTGGCCAACAGTGTAGTTCTGCGCATAGCGCAGTTCCTCGCGGGTTTTGCTGACGCGATCGTAGATCGTGACGTCCATGCCACCACCCTTGAGTGTGCCCTCACTTACAAGGCCCTGCTGGATCTCCTGATTGATCGTCGCCCGGGTTTCGCGGCCTGACGCGAATACGGCTGTCACATCGCGCTCGTCTTTGGGCAGCGCCAGCCACGTCTCGGCTGCGTGTTCGGCAGGGCGGTCGTTCTCGATGACCTTGTCGCCGAGCACCTTGAGCGCCTGACTGGCCTTGCCGACGTTGGCTAGGGCGGCGACCGTGCGCAGCTGGTCGGTACGCTGGCGGATATTTTCGTCCATGCGCTCCATGGTGGCGCCGGCGGCCTGGACCATCGCGAAGGCCTTGCCCCAATCGATCGGCATCAGCTGCTGGCGGTCGCCGACCATGGCGAGCTTGTCGATTCCGAGCCCTTCGCTGATCTCGAGCAATTTGAGCATGTCGGCGCTGGAAACCATCGAGGTTTCGTCGACGACGATCGTGGTATCCTTCAGCTCATCGCGACGTTGCTGCGCGGCCGCGCCGGTGGGATCGGCAAGATATTGCTGGTTCTGCCAGATGAAGGAAGCGATGGTCTGTGCCTCGAGGCCGGCCTCCTTCATGGTCTCGACGGTCATTTCCCTGGGCACCATGCCCTCGCGCATGTCGGCGACCATCTTGTTCTGAAAGGCGAGGCCGAGCACCTTGCGGCCTTCCTCCTGCGCTACGGTAGTGACGGCCTGCAGCATGGTTGACTTGCCGGCGCCGGCGACGCCCTGAACGACCACATAGCGATCGGTGCTCGAAACGATCATGGTTGCGGCCGCGAGCTGTCCTTCGTTCAGCTGGTGCGGGGAGGCGGCCTGCACGCGGTCAGGGGCCGAGGCTGGAGCGATCATCGCCTCAGCCGTACCCTTGCCGGCTTCCATGCGGTCAAGGATCGCCTGTTCGGTGGCAAGGGCCTCCGGTGTGGTCACGGCCTGTTCCACGCGGCCAGAGACACGAATCTCGCCCGGTATGAGCTGGCCTTTCGCGACAAGGCGATCAACTCGGGCCGAAACCTCGTCGATCGTCACGCCCTTCAGTCCAAAATCCAGCGCGGTTTTGGCGACCTTGCCAATGTCGAAGGCTGCTTCGCGCTGACCGAGATGCCGGATGGCGGAGGCGACAGCGATCTGCGCGCGGGCCTCTGCCGGCGACTGGACAATGCGGGCGATACCCTTGTCTACCAGAGGATCGGGTGAGCGCAGGAGGCCGGATACGAACTCGCGCGCAGACTTCACGACTTCCACCATGGCCTGGTAGCTGCGACCGATCATGGTGTCCTGCTGTGGAGAGGCGGACACGCGCAACGCGGTGGCGAGAACATCCTTGCCGGTGAAGCCCAGCTCTTGGGCCTTGTCGATCCACCCCTTGATCAGGCCATCGCGATCCTCGACGTTGAGTTTCGGATCTCGTGTCCGGGCCGTCACTTCACGAAGGCCCTGAGTGCTCTTGATGCCAAGGTTCTGAGCGGTGGCGACGATGTCCGCGCGGCGCTGGCTGAAAACCTCTATCACCTTCTTAGGCACACCGGACAGTTCGAAGGTGCCGTGCTTGCCCTGCAGCTCGACCTTGTAGCCCAGCTTCTCCATCTCATTGCGCAGGAAGGCATGGTAGATCGAGCCGATGACCGAGTTGTTGCCCCATATGCGATCGGCATGGAGCGCTTGCCATTTGCCGTCCGGCATGCGCGTCATGTTGGCGACGATGGCGTGGATGTGCGCCTGAGGATCTAGTGCGCGGCTCGTATCGTGCTGGAAGAGGGCATAGACCAGATTTCCGGTCTTTACGGGCACGGTCTTCCCGTCCGCGGTCTTGCGCCCCTCGGCCAGGTTCTTCTCGACCCACGCCATGGTTTTCTGCACCGCGTTGATATGCGCACCCTCTGGACCAAGGATGCGTTTGTCACCTGCAATGTAGGCCATGACGGATACCGATTTGGGCGCGGAGAACGTCAGGTCGTAACCGGGCCTTCGGTTCTCCTTCGCCTCGATCTGCTCGCCGGTCGGAGTTTCGCCCAGAAGCACCTTCTCGAAGGCTTCGCGCGTTACGGCGGAGCCTTCAGCGATCGGGGTATCCTTCAGCCCCTCGCCGCCCCACTGGCTAACGTCGCCGGCCTGCTCGCTGGTATAGTAGTCACCGGCGACGAAATCGTCGTTGGTGAAGTATTTTGCGGCGCCGCCGGCGGAGCGGACAGAGGCGATGGAATGCATGGTCAGTCACCCATGCCAAGGCCGTCGTCATGACCATGACCATGATCATGATGGTGATCGATGCCATCGCCGGTCCCGAAACCATCACGCGCCTCCCGCACGCCAAGATCTTCCTCGTGGGGCAGGGGATTGTGATTTCGGAACTCCGATCCCCGCGACTGAGTGGAGGCGCTGTCCTGGCCGGCGTCGAGGTCGCGCACATCACGATCACGCTCGTCACGCCGATCGCCATCGTCTTTGCCATCGGCGGGGGTCTGGACGCCCAGATCCATGCGCTGAGCAGCCTCGTTCTCAACTGCCTCGCGCTGCTGTTCCTCGGTGGGCTGGGAGAGAATATCGGCGGCAAGCGCGATCGGCGTCACCCCCATTTCCATGTCCTCTGGCGCGGGGGTCAGGCTCTCACCACGCCCACCGTCATCTCCACCCTTCGGCTTTCCCCCACCTCCGCGAACCTTACCGTCCGGATCGCCCGGCTTTGACGGTGGTCGGCGCATGAAGCCCTCGGCAACCTTGGCATAGTGCTGCCACTCCAGCTGGATGCGCGCTGCAGGAAATCCATCCGGGAATTTTACGAAGCCATGCATCGAGGGCAGGTTCATGATGTCATCGGGAATAACGAGCGGTTCGATCTGCTTGCGCGGTGTCAGCGTCGATGCGTCGCGCGTGGAATTGTAGCCGTAGGAATAGCCCTCATCCATTTGCCGGATTTCGCGATTGCCGATGTAGCGGGCGCACTGCTCGGCGGTGTCGAGATCAGCGGCAGCTAGCATCAGCTTTGTGCGCGCAAGCGAGGAGAGGTTACGGGCGTTTTCTTCCCCGTAGACCTGCACCAGCTTGTCGAAGGAGTGCAGGCCAAGGATCATGGCTCCGCCGAAGTTACGGGCGGTCTGAAGGCCGTTCTCGATGGCGGGTAGCCGGTGAAGTGCACCCAGCTCGTCGAACATGAACCAGGTGCGGAGCGAACGGGTGTGCGGCATGGTCATGAGCGAGTGAATGGCAAGGTTAGACCAGAGGGTCAGGAGCGCCTTGTTCATCTCGAGGTCGGTATAAGTACAGGTGGTGAAAAGGATCGATCCGGGCTTCTTCTCGCCGGTGATCCACTTCTTGATCGAGTATGGCTCGCCCTCGTCGGGAAGGAACCGTAGCGCCTGCGCATTGGTGTTGAAAACGGCGCGGATCGATTCCGCCATTCGGGCGGCTTCCGGGGCAGTGAGCGGATCGGCAATCGTCTTCTGAAGATGACGGTGGACCTGCTTGAGATCGGCCGTCATCAGGTTGTCGGCGAGCGCCTGATTGGAGGTCTGCCCTTTCTCAATGAGCTTCATGCACATTTCGATGAAGAGGGTGCGCGCGGCGAGGGCCCAGAACGGTTCCGACGATCCACCATCGGAAGGGATCAGGGCTGCAGCGGCGGCGGTGAACTCGCTGTATGTCGAGCAGTCATTGAAGATCGACCATGACGGGCAGCGCACGTCCATGGGATTGAGGATCGTGTCGCGTTCAGGGTCGTAGAATGCTTCGACGTAAGCACCGGTAAGATCGAATACTACGGCGGTATCCTGACGTTCGCGCATCTGAGCCAGGTGTCGCCGAAGGACCGTGGTTTTGCCGGTGCCGGTGGTGCCGAGCAGCATGGTGTGGGATTGCTCGAGGCGGTGCGGGTAGGGGATACCGGCAAGATAATAGGGATGGTGGATGCCGGCAGCCTTGCGGGCATCGAATGGCATTTTGAGAACAGCTTGTGGTTTCTTGTCGGGGAAGAGGTCTTTGGCCTCCTCGACGAACTTCATATAGTTGTGCTGGTTGATCTCCTTGTAGAGCAGATCACGATCCACCAGCATGGCGCCGCGCTCGTGCCGCTCTTCCATGATCGAGCCGCCGCGCCGCCGAGAGAAATCGACATACCAGATCGAAGCCGGGATGGTCGCAAACGAGGCGATCAGGATCGAACCGATGACGCCGCGTACTGCCTTGTGCCAGGCGAGAGCGACCTCGGGAACATAGGGCACGTACCCCATGTAGGTATGGCGCACGGTATGGTCTGGCAGCTGCAGGTTGGCCTGCTTCATGGGATCGAGGGCACACCAGTCCCAGAGCCAGGACAGAATGCGCATGCAGATGAGCTGGAAATTGTTCTCGTCGAGGGTGAACGAGAGGATCGTGAAATAGGAGAGGGCGAAGATGCCCAGCCACATGAGGAAGGGCATCTTCGCGCCCTGCAGCCACATGATGACCTGGGTGTTGAGCAGCTGGCTCCCGCGCACGAAATTGCCGTTGTTACGAGGCGTGTCGCCGCGCGCGGAATGGTGCTTGAGAGGGACGGGCCGACCGTCGTTGCGGATATCAGCGCGAGCCATGATACCGCTCCATGCGCCGGGCCGTTTCCGCAAGGATGCTTTCGCGGTGTTCGGGGTGATCCTGGAGGATGATCGTGTCGAGCGCGGCCTGAGTATATTCGGCGACTTGTGCGACACGACGCGCACTGGAAGCAACGGTATCGCGCTGTTCGAAATAGTCGCTGATTATCGACCGCAGAAGTTCCGAAATCGAACGGTTCTGCTGTGCAGCGATCTTTCGTAGTGCCGCGTACTGTTGTGTTTCGAACCGGACGGTTCGTTGATGTGTCGATGACAATCCAACCTCCTAGCAGGGAGGCTGGTGGGCTTGCGTAAAGTGCGAGTTAGATATTGCAAAATCGAACTAAATGCAAGTTTCTTTGGGGGATCTTGCTACAATGCGTGTCCCAAAAAGTCCCACGTATGTAGTTGTAATATCACGTTAATTGTATGTGAACCCGTTGGGACACAACATGATACCCGTTGGGACACAATCGAATTTTCATCTAAAACTTTGTTTTTACGTCATAATCCTGCAACGACGTTGCGTTCGGTGTGCTACTGTAGCTGACATATCGTTGTTGGAGCCTCGGTCTGTTCCTGCGTTCGTCTGGTGCGGATATGATTCCGGTTTCCGGTGGGCACTGGGCCGCCGTGAGGCGGAAACGCCGGAGGGAATAGAGCGCTTCGCGCGGGTGAAATGGGCCAGATGGCGCATGATTTCTCCGTGAGTGAAGGGGTGATTTCGAAGGGTTGCCGTAGGGGAGTACGTCGCGGGTTTTCGCATGACGTGAGAGCGGTTATGGTGGCGGGGTTCAGAGCCGATCAGCCTGACCGAAAGGTACGAGTAATGGCGAAGTCACTGGACGCGGAAATGGCCGCGATCGAAGCCGAGGAACGCAAGCTGGTGGAGCGTCGCAAGGCGCATCAGCAGAAGGTGCGGGAAGCGGCGATCGGGACGGTCGAGAAGGCGGGGCTTTTCAAGCTCCCGCATGATCGACTGGAGCGGATCATGACGGCGGTGAAGACGCTGGGCGTGGATGAAGTGGAGAAGCGGCTTCAGGCTTCAGCCTGAGCCGGTTCGCCACCGAACAAACGACCGATGGCCGCACGGATGGGCTTGCCCATTCGGGCGGCCATTCCTTTAGGGGCGGGCCCCGGCGATGCGTAGCCTTGGCCGCCAGGCCAAGGCGAGCGAGCCGGGTGGAGTCGCGCAGCGGTCGGGACGGCATCAGACAAAAAAAGGGAAGCGCGGCCCTGTAGGGCTGCGCCTCCCGTGCGTAGCGATTCCGGCTCACCAATTGAGCGGATTTTCCATATACGCGGCATAGAGTGCTTCGGATGCCATGTGCATCTCGTGATCGATCTCGATCATGGTGTCGTTGAGGCGGTCTGCGTGGTTGTGGACCGTCTCGCGATCGTCGATCGTCATGGCGTTCCAGTCGATCATTTCGAGGAAGTCGTCGCGGCGGTCATGGATGCGGCAGGCGCTGTGCATTTCGGCTTCGAGCGAGGCGATGCGACGCTCGATGCGGATCTCCTTATCCGACTTGGGGATGAACTCGATCTTGTCTTCGGGGAGGGTAACTGACGTGCTCATAACGCTCACTCCTTAGTCAAAACGACAGTTACGGTCGGACCTTCGGCGCGCGGTCGGGTCAGGGACGCGAAAGGCGAGCCTTTCGCGCCGCGTAGCGGCGGTGGGGGTCACGATTTTCTTTGGTGGCCGCTGCGGTGTGATTGGGGCGGGAATGCCGATCCACCGAAGAAAATGGTGGGGCCCCGCCGTCCTTGACGCGGCCGCGCCCCGAAGGTCACAATGGGAAGACTGTGTGGTGGTTTTATCTATCGGCGTGGCGCGGTCGGCGATGCGTAGCCCTGGCCGTCAGGCCAAGGCGAGCGAGGCGAGCCCGCGCGGGCAGGTGAGGGGCTTCACCGGGCGCTATGACCAGACCATTCGAAGGGCGCAGCTGGGCGAGGAAATGGCGGCCATCTGGTTGAGCGCCGGCAGGTATCGGGCAAGGCCCGGCTCGGCATCGAGGCGGCTTGCCATGACGGGATCGGCGAGGCTGCCGCGCAGCTGCTCGATGCTGATCGTGCCGCAGCTATCGAGGTCGAGGCCGAGCATCGCAAGGATGGCGTAGGCGTTCGAGTTGGAGACGTTCATCTCGGGTGCGGCGTCGGGGTTCGTCGAGAGCGTCACCATGATGTCGGGTTCGTCATCGCGGCGCGCGATGCGGATGCGACGGCCAAGGAATTGGGCTGTCTCGATCAGGGCGATCGCGTCGACGTCGAACGTGAAGTGACGGGCAATCATGGCGATCGGCACCATGGCGGTGCGGGCCTCCCATGCGAAGACCTGTTCGTCGAGCGAGCCGTAGTCGTGGATGATGAGGTCGAGGCCGTAACGCTCGCCGTATGCGGCGAGGGTTTCGCGCAGGGCGCCCATCTGGAGGGCGTCGATCATGACGGGGCGCAGGTTGTCGGTTTCGGCGTCATCTTCGATGCGGAACGTGATGCTCATCGGGAACCTCCTTCGTTAAACTCGCCTCGTCTCTCCCTCTCTCCTCCAGTGCCGATCCGGCGACGGATCGGGGTCGTTAAAGGGCGCACTGGGTGAAAGGGCGAAATGACACCAGAAGGGGCAGGGCAGGGCGGTCCCGATGGTCCTGATCCGGGAGCCGCGGCGCTGGCAGACCGGCGCGGATCTGTGTTCATGCTCGCGGCAGCAGCGCGCGCCGGGTTCGATGCCCGGCGCGCGCTCCCCCGCCCTCGATTTCTCGGGGCCAGGTCGAGCGGCGCGGGACCGATCGTCTGGCCTGCGGCAGCTCCCTACCGGAGGGGGGAAGGCCGCCGCGCGCGCCGCCGCCAACGAGCCCCGACGGGGGCGATGTTGGCGGCGGCGCGCGCGGCGGCCTGGCGTGGGGGGAACCGTAGGGTTTCCCCCACCTGGCACAAGGGCACGACAAAGGGCCAGCGCCGGGGAAGTCCCCCGATGCTGGCCCGATGCTCCTGCCAAGGAAAGGGTAGGGGCGGCGCTGGTCCGCCCCTGTTATCTCATCCCCAATTGTGCCGCTTGGCGTCGGCGGGCATGGGTGCCTGTGCATCGTAGCGGAAGGCGTGAACCGGAACGCTTGCGGCCTTCAGTTCGTCCAGCAAGTGCGACTGAATGCCGGTGCCTTGGCAAATGATCGCTTCGACGGGCCGGAGGCTGACAAGCTGGTCATTGCGCTTGAAACCGGCGCTCTTTCCGAAGCGCTGGGCGTTGGGGGCAAAGGTGACAATCGGCACGCCAGCTTGTGCGGCCCAAGCTGCGGCGATGGCGTCGCATCCCTTGCGCTGGCCGGTGGTGCAAAGGGTCATGCTCGGGATGCGGGCCTTGATCTGGTCGAGGCGGGCGTAAAGCTGCTGATAGTCGTGCCATTCCTGACCGCCGGAAAAGACGACAAGGGGGCCGGTGGGATTGCGCTTTTCGCGCAAGGCGGTTGCGCGCGCCTTTAGGAAATCGGCCGATGCGATCTGGCTTGCGGTGGTGGCGCTGGAAACACGCGATCCGCGCGCGGTGCTCCATGGGCGGCCGGTCTGCGAACGGTAGCAATCGGCGGCATAGTCGCGCATGCATTCGATCGCGGCGCGCTGTTCCATCTTGGTACGCGCACGGATCTGCAAATCTTCCATTTCCGTTGCATAGATTTCGCTGCGGTCGTCCTGCTCGATCCGGCTTTTCAGGTCACGGCAAAGGGTGTCCTCCTCGCGGGCCAGCTTGTCCGCTTCGTAGTGAAACGAATTGACGATGCCCCATGCGATCGCCTGCGCGCTCGGCTCAAGGCGGGTATCGCGGAAAAGGTCAAAGATGGTGTTGATGATGGCGTGACATTCTGCCTGCGCCTCGGCGGGCTCGGGCATGTCCAGTTCCTGCCGCTCGCCTCCCATGTCGAGGATGGAAAGGGCGGTCACGTCGCCGAAAGCCTCGGTGAAGCTGTCGAGCACGGAGTCTTGCGCGATCATGTCGGTAATCTCCGCCTGCCGTGCCATCTCATCCAGCTCGTCGGGGGTGGCTGCGGTTCCGGCTTCGTCCTCGGCGCGCTGGGTGTCGGCAATCGCCTTGTCGAGGTACTGCTTGCGCAGTTCGGCGGGCGTGGTGCCGATGGCCTTGGCCAGTTCGGCAAAGCTGCTATAGCTGCGGTTATTCGTTTCCTTGGTCATGATAACTCATCCTTGGCAGGGGATAGCGAAAGGGTCGGGAGAGGGCGGCAATCCCTCTCCCTTCCCGTCGGGGGATTAGAACGCGGGCACGTTGTCCTCTTCGTTCTCGGCGGCGATGCGGCCATCTTCGGTTGCGTTGCCTTCACCGAAATTGTCGTCACGCTGGCGGCGGCGGGTCTGGCGGCTGCCGTCCATGTTCTGGCGCATGGGGGCCGGACGGTTCCAGACGACGCGATAGCCGTCCTCGTCGTCACCAAAGACCATGATTGCCATCTTCTCGGGCAGGCTGGGGTCATCAAGGCTTCCCTGATAGAAAACCTCGCCGGTGGAATTGCTGGTCGCTTCCCAAAGCGCGCCGACCTGCACCCACTTGCGGGCGACGTTAAGCGCCATGATCTCGAACGCGGGGGCCTTCTCGTTCGCGCTTTCGACGGGGCGAAGGCCAAGGCGGGCAAGGTCGACGGTCAGGGTTGCGATCGAACCGATAAGCTGGCCGTTCTTGAGGGCGAAAGAACCGATGTTCATAGCTATTACTCCTATAGTGTGGGGCTTGTCCCCTTGTCTTTGGTCCGGGGCGTCTCCCCTTCCCTTCCGACACACTAATTCTACTCCCTAAACTCTAAATACTGAACTGCATTGATTTCTTGACAGCTATTTACCGTACATGGTGAACCTGAGCCTAAATAGTTGGCGCGGTAGCGACATTACAAAGAAACGTCGGCCCGCGAGGGCCGTCATTACTGACCAACAGAGCGCAAGGGGGTGGGTTGTCATTCACCGCACACGGAGCCACCTTCGCCTGTGTCCCAAGTGGCACGCCGGGGATCGCTCGATCAAAAGACGTCGCGCTGCGACCTAGCGGAGCTAGCCGGTCCGCGCTGGCTGTCTGCGACTAGCAGACAAAAGCCAGCCAGCGCGGACCGGCTAGCGCAGCTTGGTTGGAGGCAGCTTTTGATTGAGCAACCCGGTGTGCGACGCCGGGACACTGGCGGGGGTGGCGCAGTGTGTGGTGAATGACCTGGCGCGAGGTTGGTGCCGGGAGCCGGCGTCCTCGCCGGTTCACGGCATAGACAAGGGAACCGGCCCCGAAGGGGACGACAACAGCCGCAGGCTACTGGCGCTGTGCGTGAGCCAGGAGCGCCGTTGAGGTGTAAAGGAAGGGCAGGAGGCTTCATTGCAGCGCAGGGCCTTCCAGGATCGTTGCAGACCCGCTGAGAGGAGGGCAGGGCGCCCGGGCAAGGGATCGTTGCCCGTCAGGGTGGAGACCCGCAGGGGCTCCATGAGCCGAAGGCGAGCAGAGCCCGGTCTCGCCGCAGGCGAGATGACCCCATTACTTTGAGATGTTGTGAAAGCCGATTGCCAAGAAGGGGTTAATGGAGGAGAATTCCGATATATCACGAAAGATCGATGATGCTTGAAATTGAGCATCAGCGGAGATTCAAGCCATGGCTTTTGAGATAGCTCGCGTTCCGTTGCCTGAAAGGGGAAGTTTCTGGTCTCCTTTCGTGTTCTTGATTCCTGCACTGATAGGCACGCCGCTGATTTATGCGTACCGCTGGTTTGTGCCTGAGCCTTATTTGCTGATTGGCGCGGGGGTGATGATTGCGGCTGTCTTTGGATACCTCTGGTACTGGTGGTTGAGCGGTGCAGATGAGCGTCGGGCGGCAGCGGAGCGTCGGGCGGTTCGTGATGCTGAACTGGCGGCATCGAAGGCGCGGTATCGCGCCCAGCAGGCAGCGGAACTGGCGGCACTGCAGGAAAGCCTGGAGCCCGCCTCGTTGATGGAGATCGAGGAGATGGTTGCAAATGCGCCGCCTGAGTGGCGCCGGGTGTTGGTGCGGCTGTTAGGGGAAGAGGCGCAGCAGGGCCGGCAGTTTTCGAAGGGGACGATTGGTCGGCTGAACGATTATGTTCATGGTCGCCTGTCTGAAGACGAGATGGCTGGGCCGCTTGTTGCATCAGATGGTCTCGAGCATGGAGCGCAGGCGGATTTCATTATGAAGTTGCGGCGTCGTTACGATCGCAGCTGGTGAGGCATGATGCGGCTTAGCCGTTTCTCTGGCCCGCAGGGCCTATCAGGGATTAGAAAGCTAGTGGTTGAGCGTAACATGCCCATGGAAGAGACTTCGACATTGACGCGCGCGGATCTTGCGGAGGCGCTGCACCGAACGATCGGAATATCACGGACCGATGCGCTTCACATGGTGGAACAGATCCTCGAGCGCATGTCGGATGCCCTTGCAGCGGGCGAGAATGTGAAGATTTCGAACTTCGGGACGTTCCTGCTGAACGACAAGGCGGCGAGGATCGGTCGTAATCCCAAGACTGGCATCGAGGTGCCGGTGTCTGCGCGCCGTGTGGTGACGTTCAGGCCGAGCCAAGGCCTGCGCGATCAGGTGGCGGGATCACGCGGAACGTAGGTTGCCAGGCCGAGCCAAGATCCGTTACCGCCGCGAAACTGGCGCACGACGTCACCTTGATCCCAATGGCCGGTGAAGATGCCGCGCCGGTTGATGCCGCCGACAGGGCGGGTGCGTGCCGCGAGAAGGCGGGCGCGGCGCGTGTCTCGATCGAGGTGCCGCAGTGGTTCCATGGCGGTGGTCCTTTCTGAATGAGGGATCGAGGAACGATCCGTGGCGACGCTTTGCCGCGCACTTCACTCAGGAAGGCGCGGCTTTGCAGATATTGGCGTGAGAAGATCGATCACGGTAATGTCGAGCACATCCGCCAAATTATGCATTGTTGCGAGGGTCGGGTTCGCTTTGCCGTGGATGATATGGGAGATGTGCGAGGCGGCGACCCCGGATCGCTCGGAAAGTGCAGTTTGGGTCATCCGGCGCGAAGCGCAGAAAGTAGCAAGGTTTGCGGCCAGCGTTTGTTTGAGTGTCGAGGCGGGGATCGTCTCGGAGAGAGGTAGTCGGGTCATATGTGCATGATCGACGAATAGATCAGGCAAGCGGCCAATAAGCCTCCAGTTATCCATGCAACGCGCGTCGGGCCGACCATGCTGAGGCATAATCCGCTGATTGAAAGCACGATGATCAGCATCCAGGGATTTTGGCCGGTGACGTAGTTGTAGACCACGATGGGCACCCCGAGGGCGAGGGGCAGCCAGATCCAGTTGCGAAGCGCAAAGCGGCGCAAGCGTTCATTTCGGGTGATCGGCGGGGCACCAGCTGGCCGAAGCTGGAAGACGCCTGATGCTCGGGTGGTGGCTACCGCCCGGGCCATGGGGATGACCGTGAACAAGATCGCCAAGGGAAGGGCGGCTTTCATATCAAATGTCATCCTTGGCGCGATGGTCCTGAACAAAGTCCGAGGCGAGAACGATCGCGGCGCCAATGATTGACCATGCCGCGATGGCGACGACTGACCAGGTTTGCCATGTCCGAACGGGCACCCCTGTAAAATTTCCGAAGAGCGTTCCGAAGGAAAAGAGGGCGATGAGCACCCCCATGATGGACATCCATGGCGTCCATAGAGGGCGATCGAGGATCTTGGTGAGCATCGATAGTTCCATCCGGTTCATGGGGAGGGCATTGGAAAAGCCGACACGATTGTCTCGGTAACTGTGAAGCATTCGGTCGACCCACAAGGCAAGAGAAAGCGCACCTGATGGCGGGTCGCCGGTCTGGCAAAGACTTTGGGACAGGGGGTGTCGGGATTGCCAGACCGGCGGGAACAAGACTGCATCTCGCTCGCGAGAGCAGGATTGAGGTTCAATTCCTAACAAAGGGTTAAAATCCTTTGAGACCAAAGTTCCCGAAAAATGAAATCGCCCGTCATTTGAAAGTGATGATCGGCTTGACTGGGCCGTTCACTTAATGTTCTAAATGGCGCATAGGTCTCACCGAAGGAGGACAACCTATGAAGATGAAGGACGTACTGGAGGGGTACAATTACGATCTGCCCCTGATGGACGCGATGAACGATGTCGAACTTCGACCTGTTCGCCGGCTGCTGGCGGGAGCCCTTATGGGTGAGAGCCTGGATGCCGGATACTTCGCGACCCGTGAGATGGCGGATGCCTATTTCGACCTGTGGAACGACAACCGCAAGGGCGTGCGCTATGGCGAGGGCTATCTGGCCTTTGAGGAAATCCTCAAGGACAAGAACCCGCTGCAGATGAAGCTGTGGTATCTGACCTGCGAACGGGATCTGCAAGAGACCGTGAAGGACATGCGCTGGCTCGCGATCCTGGCGAACCGCCGCGCCTATATGGCTCGGGCTGTTCGGGAATCCGGGGCGCCAGTGCTTCATGTTTCGGCGCGCAATCTGGTCGCCGGCAAGACGCCCGCCGAACTGGTGGCGGATCAGACGGTCTGGAATTGAGCGCTCAGGCTACGAGCGCAAGGATGGTTTCCGGCTCGGTCGGCTGATGCCGCGAGACGCGGAAGGGTTGCAGAGGGTTGTCGGTGCGCACGACGAACTGGTCGGCGCCGGTGGTGTCGCGAAGCTGACAGGCGACGGCATAGCACTTCTCGAACGAGGTGAGATGGCGGCGGCGGGCTGAGAGAGACGAGATAGTCATAGGTTTGTCCTTCGGGTGATGTCCTTCGGGTGATGTGCGCAAATGCGCGGGAACGAGCCATGCAGGTTCGTTCATGTTAAATTGACCCATTTGCGATCTATTATGGATGGAGCCGGAGTCGACGTTCAGGCGTTGCTCTGGTTGATCCACGGTAATGCATGGGTCTCATTCAATCGACGGGGTCGAAGCCGCTGCTACGGTTTCGGCCCCGTTATTGTTTGCAGCCGCCTTTGTCGTTCGGCCCGTAATGCGACGACGACTTGCGGATCGGCGTGGCTCTGGATCAGACGCAGAAGCGCGTCATCGGGTAAACTGGCTGGATCGAGGCGTGGTCCTTTAGTCCTGGGCGCAGCACGGCCGAGGCCGAGCAGGACGATGCGGTTGCGCACTTCAACGAGGCGCTCGCCGCGCTCCGCGCGCGTGAAGGCTCGATCAAGGCCGTAGAGCCAACCGGAGTTGGCTTGGGCCAGCATGGCTTCGCAGCGGGCCAGATCGTCGGCGTGCCGGCAAAGCCGGATGCGCTCGACGGTGAGTTCGCGCGCCGTGCAACGCACGCGCTCGTAATGATCGCAGCTGGGGCTTTCGACTGCGAAAAGCCGGTTCATGTGTCGGACCCATGAGGCCATGCTTTCCCATGCGAACGCGGCGGGCGGTGATTTCTCGGCCTTGCGATATGCGCGAAGCGGCGGCGCCGATCGAGGCGGCTGCTTGTCGCCGAAGAAAAGATCGGGTTGACGGATTGGCATAGCAGCCTCCATAGGTTGCTAAGTGATTGATTATTAACATAATAAGTCTTATCAATCTTATGCTAGGCCCATATTGCAGGGTACGCGCGCGCGTGTGATGATCCCCCTGTCGATGCAGGAGCAACGCGGATGATGGACCCGAAACAGATGACCGACGAACAGTTGGTCGATGAATGGGATAAAGTCGAAGACGGTGAAAACCTTACGGATTTCGAACAAGCCGTGCTCGATGAAATCGAGAGGCGTAACATCGACTTGTAAAATATCGTTAGATTTATGACGATTTGTCCAAGTGCGCCGCAGGCATCTTGAACATGGACACGATAATGCTAATGGCCGCGACAGGTGCCGGGTAAACGCGACCGCCCGGCACCGCCATCATTATCGTCCCCCCTCCAAAGAAGCCTTCAGTTCCTCAGCGCCGGTTGACCGATCGCCCGCTGCGACTGAGAAATTCGGTGACGATCTTCGTAAAGAACCCGGGCGTTACCATTCCGTAGCGGTAGTCGCCGTTGGCTCGTGCGCGGACATCAAAGCCCATCCAGTCGAAACTGTTTGCCTCTGAGACAACGACAAAGCTCGAATCAGGGTACGGCAGGCCCATCGCCTTCCCGACGTCGCCGGGGATCTTGATCGTGTTGGACGGGTTGATCTCGCCTTTGGTCGTAACAGCAAGGACGATATAGCCTTTGCCATCGGCAGCGATAACGATGACAGGACGTTCCTTGAGGCCCTCGTCTCGGCCTCCGGCTTGCTCGGCTGCAAAAAGGTAGACGTAGTTTATGACCTCACCGCGCCGCGGCGGCAGATCGTCACTGCTGCCAGTCGAAGCGGCCTGCTGCGATTTCGGCTTCGCTTGGAAGGCTGGCTTCAATACGCGCCGCGTCGTCATCGGTCATGGTCTCACTGGTGAACACCCGGCGATTGGCGTGCAACGCTTCAAGCGCAGCTGCAGCACGATCGAGATAGTCGATGCTGACCACGGCCGCATAGCGCCGCCTGTTCTTCGTCAGCACGACTGGACCATGCTGGCTTTGATCGACAACAGTGCCAGGGTGGTTATGGAAATCGGTAAGAGCAACGGATGCGAAGCTCTCGGCATTGGTGGCCATGATAATCTCCGTCGAAGCCTTCCAGCCAATATAGCCAGAATGGCCAGAATGGCAATGCGGCTAAAGATCCTCACGGACCATGATCGTCATGACCCTGCGCGTGACGCTGGCGTCCGTGGGATCGGGCGAACCCCATTTCAGGTCGGCGTCATAGGCGTCGATCTGGAAATAGACGGTGGTGCCCCGGTATTCGATCTGGCCGCGATCGCGCTCGGTCCTATCGTCGTCAGGATAGGTGAATTTGCGCACCTCTGCGAGGATCTGGGCCTGGGCGACCAGTTCGGTCATCGTATTGTTGGCAAAGGTGCCGAGGCAGGTGCGGGTGATGACGATGCGCCCGGTACGGTCGAGACCGTGCCGGCAGCGATCGTTGAGACGTGCGATGATTTCGCGTTCGGACATGCCGGCTGCGACGGTTGCGAGGGACATGGCATTTCTCCTGTGGGTCAGGCGGCGAGACGGGGGCGCTGCGATGCGGGCACCGCAGCATTGAAGCGTTCGATCCAGCTGCGCATGGTCGGGCGCTCGTCGACGGGGATCGAGGCGGCGACGTCCTGAAACTGGATCAGGTCGAGCGGGGCTTCGCTGATGATCCGGTCAATGTCGTCGGCGGGCAGCAGCCGTTCATGGCGGATGAAATCCGTCATGCGGCCCGGCCTCGCGCGCGTGGATTTGCGCCAGAGACCTTCAACCGTGTGAAGGCGCGGCGCGGCGCGTGCTTCAACAAGGACGATCAGGCGAAGGCACCATACCGGCAAATCGCGGACCTCTGAAGGCGACATTCCTATGCAAAACCATTATGTCGCCATTGAGACGATCCATTCCCTTTGACGGGATAAGGATATTGTCCCATTATCGATCGGGTCGGGGCAATAAAATGGAAACGCCCAGTGTCATGTCGAGGGTTCAGTGCATCTTT